>JALZID010000167.1 GCA_030860485.1 Pseudomonadota bacterium
CGGAGGCCTACTGGGCGTTTCATAAGGCCCAAGAGCAAGAGCGTAACCACCGCTCACGGATGGCAAGTCACCTCTTCAAAGAGGCGGCCTGACGGGCCGAAGCGTCGTTCTAAAAGAGCCGCACCCGATTTATTATCGGACATCAACTTAACGCGGCAGTCTAACCCGAACCGGAGAGGCAGAAACACCTCCCGCGAGATTAGTAACCTGCAACGTCCCACGAACTGTGGTCTTGGTAGTCGTCTTCAAGAACTGCTTACCAGCCTTCTTTACCTTGATCCTGACATTAGCGGTTTGCCCGGCTGGGACGGCAGAAACTCCAGCACCGAACACGAACTGTGGAGCCCTACCTCGAATGCAGACCGAACCGGCTGTACAAATAGTGAGACGTTTCCTAGGAAGCAAGATCTTCGCTGAAAACATACATACCGTACCGGGGACGCCATTACACTGGACACGAACGGGACATACCCTACCCACGCAACCCACCAAGGAGTTAGGCGGTGGCGGCACCACAGTAGGAGGTGGTGATGGCGGGGGAGGTGGTGGTGGCGGGGGAGGTAGTGATGCCGCCGTAACCGTCCATGAGAAAGATATGATACGCCCCGCACCCCGACTATCATTCACAAACACGGTCACACTCGCAGTCCCCGCAGAAGTTAAAGTGCCAGTGATACGTCCGGTGGTAGAGTTTATCGATAGCCCCGATGGTAAAGCGGTAGCCAAGAAACTCAGGGTATCCCCATCAGGGTCGCTTGCAGGAATGAGTAGATTGATAGCCTGTCCCACAACCCCGACCTGGTTTCCAGGATTCGTCACTACAGGCGACCGGTTCGTCTGAGGCGGTATCACTGGTCCTGGCCCTGGAGGAGTAACTGCTGCCGCTACCTCGAAAGATCCAATATCGCAAATAGCCTGTCCATCCCCATCGCCGTCCTGAGGGCGTGAAACACCACGTTGATCGAGCTGTGGGCAAGTGCCTTGCGCACCATCAATAGCCGGACTACCAGCAACGAGCGCATGAGAAAAAGTACTCCCCCCATTGCGACGAAGAGTAGTATCCAGAATAGCGCTGAGAGATACACTGGGTACTATGTCGGTCTCACCCGGCGTGAACCCGGATACCCCGGATACGCCATCGTGTCCAAACAGATTGGAAGCATCAGCGAAGACAGTTCCCGGTGTTACACTATCAGTCATCTCCACCTCCGGTGAGGCACTCGCCGTATTGCCGGAGATCAGACTGTGAACAAGCACCAAATCTCCGTTCCTATTAGCTATACCGCCAGCGAAGTCGGCAGAGTTACCTGTAACAGTACTATCAAACAGCTGCATAGGACCAGTACTGAAGTTCTGCAAACCACCGCCGGAGAAGTCGGCGAAGTTATCCGAGACCGTGCTGCTAAAGAGCAACACACTACCTCTACTAGCGATACCCCCACCCGAACCACCTCCATCGTTTGATAGCGCCCTATTATTTGAGACCGTGCTGTTAAACAAGGCAAGGAAGCCGGAGTCGGCAACGAAGATACCACCACCAAGGGATTCCACCTCTCCGCCAGTCACCGTCAGATTCACCAATGTCAAAGCGGCGCCCGCACCCACCGCGAAGATACGAGCTTGAGCGACGCTGTCGGTACGTGTAATGACAGAACCGCCGGTACCTCGGATTGTGATATTCGAAGTAATCACTGGAAAACCGGTCGGGCCGAAAGTAGTGTTATCCACTCCAGGCACCAGATGAAACGTTTCCGGTTGCAGTACGATCGTATCGTCCCCAGCTCCCGGATCACAGGTACCTACCGACGTATTGCTGTTAGCGGAATTGATAGCGTTACCAAGAGTGCAATTTCCACTGACGTTAATAGTTGCTGCGGAGTTGAAGTAACGACACCAAACAGCATAGCCAATACAACTATCCATTGCTTCATAATCAATCTCCATGTCAATTGGTTTCTTCCTGCTCATCCTTTCTTCGCGTTGCACCTACGGCAGAGCAATTGTATTAGACCTTGCTGGGCCTCTCTTTTATACCGAACTACACGAGTATATTGATTGTACTTTGTCGGGTCCCAATCGCGGCCGTCCTTATGGTCGAAGTCCAGCATTTCGGTAGCGCCACACAATACACACTTACTACCCAACAGCTCTATTAACTCATCCCCCTACGTCGGGCTAGCTCGGCGAAGTAACCGGTTCGTGAAGCCAATACTACACCTCGGTCAGGGTGCATAGGCGTAACCATCACCTCTCTGCAAGAGGGTGAAACTCCGCCAGGTCGAGGCTATTACGCCGACAGCAGAAGCGATATCGAAGCGTCCATTAGTGCGAATGCCGGCCAAGCGTCCAACGTACTGACCCTTAGTAATCTGGGTGCGTTCCCCTGCCGCAATCGGGCCTATCTCAAAGTCGAAGACGGAACCATGGTCAGCTGGACCAAAGTCATCAAAGTCTACGTCTTCAGTACCTGGAAGGATGGTAAAGGGACCCGTTCCAGGTTCTCCAGACGCGAATCCATTATCCCCGCTCTTGACTAGTTTCGTCGTCGTCGCAGTTCCTTGATGAGTTACAAACTCGCTAGTTTGAGTAGGAACAATGTCCCAATCCATGACGCGTCGATAGAGGACGCTGGTCATATCGATTCCGCTGAGGTTTTCCACCGTGACGGTCACTTCATAGAGTCGGGTCGTGTCCGAGGAAGGCTTGAAATCGTGCGTCACCCGGAGGGCCGGCGTAGTAGAGTCAGGAACGTCTACCACTGAGGTCGCCGTCATGCCACCATCGACCCCTGTAAATGACACAACCTCAAGGCCACCTGAACCAATGAAGTTGTTTGCAAAGCCCGTTACTCCGGTGTCGATTACTTTGACACCCCATCCTTCACATTCACACCCCGACTCTGTGGACGCGAGCGTACCAGTACCGTCACGTAACCCCACAGTTCTTATACCGGCAGGATCGGATCCTGGCAATCCCAACGCCGGAACCGCTCGATATGGGACGTGAGTTGCCCTGCGTTATCGACACCCACAATTACCTCGCCGTTGCCGATGATGGTTCCGTGTCCACTAATCGGTAGCTGTGCTTCCACTGGGATCACGGCGACAACGATCAGCAGCGCTATCGCGGTGTTAAGTATCCGGCGAAACGCGGCCACAGCGCCGCGCTGGCTGGCGCCAGAGCGGCCATGGCGGCCGCCCGCGACAGCACCTCTTGGAACCGCGTCACGACGTCTGGATCGGAGTGGGGTGAAGGGTTGGTTCGGCATAACAGCCTCCTTGTTGGGGTTAGATGGTCCGTGGGCGCTGGTGGGCGAAGCCCGTTCCTGCGATATACCGGCGCGTAGCATACGGCGCCCGCCGAGTGTGATGCATCACCCATTTGGGTGAAATGATCCGCGCCACGGCGATGCCGCGAGGCGCCTGCGGGTACATTTGTTGCAGAACGCTGCGGACCCTATTGAAGGGATAGCCCGGTAGGAACCCGCAGTGACACCCTCACCGAAAGCCCTCAGCACGCTCATCGCACGTATCTCTACGACCGCGCGGGCGAACAGGACGATTGGGAGCCGATGCTGGCCGAACTCGCCCGACTCATGCGGGCAGACCGGTCCCTGCTCTTCAGCCTCGCGCCCAGGGCCAGAGCACGAGCGCCTCTGGGTCGGACATCAGGTCCCCCCGGCAGCGTTAGCCGATTACAGTGTTGTAGGGCGCGCCGCGCGTTGCGCGGCACGCGCGCGAGTCCTGGTAGTAATCCGGCGAACCGGGGCAGAGCGCCGCGCCGGAAGGCGCGAGAGCGGGCATCCCGCTGGCCCGCGCCACCTTCTCGTGGAAGCGGCTCAAGACGTCGGGATCGGCGTGCGGTGAGGGCGTGGGGGTTCAAGCATAACGGCCTCCTTGTTGGAGTAGATGTGTCCGTGGGCGCCGGGTGGGCGAAGCCCACTGCCGCGACATACCGGCGCGTAGCCTACGGCGCCTGCCACCGTGATGCATCCCCCATTTGGGGGGGCAGGATTCCCGCCCCACGGTAATCCCGCCGGGCGTGTGCGGGTACGATTTTGGCTAAACGCTGTGGACATTTATCGAAGGGATATTCACGGAGAATTAGCAGTGACATGCTCGCCGGACGCGCTCAGCACGCTCATCGCACGCATCTACGATTGCGGTGCGGAGCGGGAGCAGTGGCAGGGGTTGCTTGCGGAGCTCGCCGCATTGATGCGGGCCGACAAGGCCCACCTCTTCTGCCCCTTGCCCGCCCCCGCGCAAGAAGCCTTCTGGGTGGGGCATAGGATCTCGCCCCAGTCATTGGCCGATTACAAGAGCTATTACCACTCGTGTGACCTGCTCACACAGACGAGATATTGTCAAGAGTTGTGGAAAGCATGGTCAGGCGGCTTCCTTCCGATTGTCTTCGTCTTGACGGCGTTCGATTTGAGCACCGTCAACGAACGGAACACCAGCACGCACCAAGGGTAGCAGA
>JALZID010000168.1 GCA_030860485.1 Pseudomonadota bacterium
AGTTTCGCAGAAACTCGAGCCCAGTCAAGTACCAAGGTCGGCACTACACGCGCTTTTCCAGGCGATCTCAATAATCCGGTTCGGATAATCAGCGGGTTAACAATTCAAAATATTTGATCTCTGTGAAGATCAAGGTTGAGTTGCGGAAGTCGGGCTAACGGGGCGCAACGCATAATCGGTCCCCTCGTCCCCCGCCCTCGCAAACTGTATAGCCCGAAGACATGAGTCACGCTGTTGGTTGAGCCTGTGGACCCTATAGGCGAGAGATCCATGACTGTATTGGCGAAATCAGGCAAAAAGTGGTCTGGCTAACTCATGTGATACACGGCTTGGGTTCTTCCAGGCCTTGCCCCATGCCCCATGCCCCATTCGAGGCCCGCCTCCCTCCATGTGCCGCGGATACCGCAACATCTCGTACAAACATACGTCTCAGGCAGCTGCTATCTCTGACGCGGTTGGTCGGTCTATTCTCAAAATAGTGACCGTCCGCTTGCCACCGCCGGCCGGAATCTCGACTTCGTCGCCTTCACCGTACCCATCAGCGCCCGGGCGAGAGGCATGTTCGCACTTATAACGAGGTTATCAGGATCATGACGGAACGGGCTTAGCGTTATGACGTACTGGCGCGACGGTTCGTCATTGTAAGATATGAGCACTCGATCACCCGGCCGAACGAGTAATTGCTCCTCTAAAACGCCAGCAGCACCGGTCTTGGAGGTTGCCGCGACCATGGTCGCTGTAGCCGAATCGGGTATTCTTGACACGCGCGCGTCGAAAGTTTGGTCCACGCCCCGCGTGCGTAAGGCATGTCCTTGCGGCTCGGCTGTCTCGGATGTTACCCGGCGGACAATCCGGTGCTCTGTATAGATAGTCGCGGTCGCTTTACCCCCGATAGGCTCGATACCCAATTCCCTAAGGACAGACATTCGGTCATCGAGGCAGCCGTCTGGATCCAGCATCCAGCTCGAACCCCAACACCTTCAGAAGCGCCACCCGACACGCTCCAGTACATGCTGGCGCGCCAGGTCGTCGGCCCACCGGTCGGGCGTATGGTACTTGTCGCCATCGAGCTCGATTGCAAGACGCCTGTCGTCATTGCTCTCGACGACGAGGTCGATCCTGTAGGCGCCGGCGTTAACCTGCGGCGTAACCCGATATCCAAGCGTCACAAGCCGCATAAAGACGTCGTGCTCGAAAACCGATTCGCACAGCTCGATAAGATCGTCAACCTCGCGCGGTGCGTTCTCCATCGGCGCGTGAAAATGCCGAATAACCTTGGCCTTGAGGTCTTCAGGATTCAGCATCTCCTCCATTACCGAACGGAACAGGTATTCGCGGTCCCGCGCCCGCGACAGCGCAACATTGAATCGCTGCTGAAACGGCAACGATGTCTGCGCCCGCGTAGTGCGGGGGCAGGCCACCATGCTGATGAACATGATATCCCGTTCCTTTCCCTGGAACGTCGCGGAATCGCCACAGGCCATGTTTTGCCGCAAGTAGGCCTCTTCGCCGATTCGCTCGAGCAACAGCTGCTGGATAAACTGCGCTTGCTTGGCGCCGATGAGCGAAACCACCCCGATGCTCCGTTTCGCATAGGCCGGGTCGCGCACCAGGTGCTCGATCTCGTCGACGATGACGCGGGCCTCCGGTTCGTTGACTTCGCGCCTGTCCCGGCAGCCGTCCTCCACATATATATCCACCAATGGGGGATCGAGGCGCTCCGATGCACTTGGTAACCGGAGCGGAACGAGAGGCTCGGTGTAGAACCGGAAGCTGAAACGGATGATGGGTTCGACGCAGCGAAAGTGCTCGCGTAGCATGATGCGGTCGCTGGGGAACATGGCCTGCGCAAGCCCGTACAGGGAACTGCCAGGCAGCATCGCTGGCGCGAAGGGTTGGCCTTTCAGGAAATTGTGCTGAAGCTGAAGTATCTTTCGCTCTTCGACGAACGCCGCGGTCGGGCTGACCTGTTTGTCGTCACCAACGATGAGCACTTTCTTGCCGCGCAGGAAAGCGGGTAGCGCGGTGATGTCCGACTGCGATGCCTCATCGACGATGACCAGATCGAATGAGCCAAGCTTCGCGAGGAGACTCTCCGAGATCCGCCAAGTCGGCATGACCCAGCACGGAACAGCGGAGTAACACCGCTCCATGGCATCGCGCGCATCGCGCCGGAACCGGCGCGCCCGAATGCCGGTGCCTTGGCCAATGCTGCGTATAGCGGTCATGAACATGGCAAGGGCCGCGGCCACGCGGTCAGTGATATTCTGCTTTAGGCCTAGATAGGTGCGTAGCTCGACGACCTTCGCGAACGTGCGCTTGAGGTCTGCTTCGTGCTGAAGCAGCTCGTTGGAAAGTTGTCGGATCCGCCCGCGCCCGTCGATCTTTCTGAGATAGCTGTCGCAGCGGGCCCAAACCCAGCTCGCACGCCAGTGGCCTGGTGTCCAATTCGTCATCTACCCCGGTGACAGCCTGCGTGCGCATGGCTTCCGCCCACCCAGGGGCACCGGAGGCCGTCACCTGGGCCGTCACCCTTCCGACCATTCCGAGGGCCGGACGGAGCTCGTGTATACGACCGAGCTCGCGGCACAGCTCGGACCACTCAGCGACAAGCTGCCTGACCATAACGGCCGTATTACCCACGCGGTGCATCAGAAGGTCCCGGATCCTACTCACAATCTCCCCGGACATCGTCCGTAAACGGTCCAGGAGTTCGGTTATGTATGTCCTTCTCGACGCGAGCCGTGCTTTTACGAGGTTGAGTGCGATGGCCTCCGCCGCGGCACGCGCTGCTTCGATGGAGCGCAAGATCTTGTCGGCGTCGAGCCCATGAGGAAACAGCTCGCCGAGTTCCGCCCGGAGCTCGGCCCCGCGTTGCGACGCAAGATGTTGCGCCCTCGTAACCTGATCCAGGGTCTGTGCAATGAGGCGCCCGGTTTGGTTACCGTCGTCTTGGATTTCGGGGAGATCGAACTCCGTTCGTAACGCGTTCCACCGTACCGTGAACGAATGAATGTCCTGGCGCCAAACGACGTAACCATGCACCTTCTGCCACTCATCGGCGGAAGCGGGCGCGCGGTCCGCGATTCGGATCTGGTTGAAGAGGGCGCGCAAAGAAGACCGCGCGAACGGGATCCAACCGAATGGTCGCTCACCTTGAGCTGCCTTCGCCACCGCATCGCCGACGTCATCGTTCTGTAAGGCATCCGGGGGCATCTGGATGGCGCAACCGATGATGGCTGTCCGGCGTTCAGCGATGCTCCTCATCTCCTCCAGCAGGCCGTTGAATAGGACGGTGTGCTCTGTGCCTATACCCTCGACGAGCCACGTCTCGTACAGTGAGACAAGCCAAGGTTTCGGCGCGGCGGCCTCCAGGAATTCGGAGATGTCGTTGACCCAATCCGCCAATCGCTGGGCCCGCTCAACGGTGTGGCGCGCCAATAACGATAGCAATGGAACCTGCTGAGTCGTCGTCTGGTCTTCGAGTGTGGCCGCGCTGCCGAGGTCTTGATGGATCGCGGAGAGGGTGACGGCATCGGTAAGGGCCGAGGGGCTCGGTAGCTCGGCGTCGAGGTAGACCAGATCCTCGACGAGCTCTCTCCGAGCTTCGCGGACAGCGGCGATGTCCGCGTCCGAAAACTGGGGCTTCGCATCCGGTGCCAGTCGATCGGGGAACCACCTGTGCGCATCACGCTCGGCAACGACTGTCTTGGCCAAGTCCATCGGTAGCGGACCCGACTGACCATCATTAGCGCGAATTTGGGTCAGGTGTTTAGTCGCCCACTGACGAAGCTCTTGCTCGATCTTGGCGATCTTGCTTTGCAGCTCGAGGATCCGCTGTTGACCTGACACGATATCCCGTTCAAACTCTCTCGGATTGAGCTGAGTGATCGTGTTCGCTAGCAGCCTGTCGGACTTAGCGTGGAACTTTTCAAGCGCGAGGGGATCGGATCGGTCAGGGTTCCGATGAGCGAGCGCGCATGAGCCATTTCCGTCCCTGTGATCGTGACACCCCTTACCTGC
>JALZID010000169.1 GCA_030860485.1 Pseudomonadota bacterium
AGGCTGGCCATGCATCGTCATCGACTCCGCTCTTCAGTGTCTCGCTACCTGCACATTATCCCTTAGCCATGACTCGCTGTAAACCACAATTCGCCGTGACAAAGACAATTTTTAGAGGTGCCCATAACGCTCTCGACCGCACCGGCGAGGCGTTGGCCGACTACAACACGGCCATCGAGTTCGACCCGAATTTCGCTCAAGCCTACTTTAACCGCGGCGTCATACATCAGAAGCTCGGGGACGAAGAGAAGGCGTTGGCAGACTTCGGCAACGCCATCCGGCTTAACACGACCTTCGCGCAGCCTTATTCCAACCGCGGGCTCATATTCCGGTCGCGGGGACTCTACGAAAAGGCGCTGGCCGACTTCGACCGCGCCATCCAGCTCGCCCCCAACCTCACCGACGCTTATCTAAACCGTGGCCTCGCCTTGAGCAAACAGCAACGTTACGACGAAGCCCTGGCCAACTATACACACGCCATCGAGCTGAAGGAGAGCTCGGCAACGGCTTATCACCAACGCGGAAACGTCTACAAGTGGACGCGCCGCTACAGGGATGCGCGGGCCGACTACACGCGGGTTATCGAGTTAGACCCCGACAACGGGCAGGCCTACTTCGACCGCGCCGTCGTCAATCACTTGTCAAATAATCACGAGGACGCGCTGGCAGATTACGGCCACGCCATCGAGCTAAATTTTAGTCCCGCGGAGACTCATCTCAACCGCGGCGGTCTATACCACGCGCATAATCGCTACGAGGAAGCCCTGTCAGACTACAACCTCGCTCTGGAGCTTAACCCGCGGATGATGCAGGCTTACTACAACCGCGGGCGCATTTACGACGCTCTAAGGGATCACGAGCTGGCTGCCGCCGACTACTCGCGCGCCCTCGAAATTGAGCCCGCCGACCCGCAAATCTACTTCTACCGCGGTCGTGCTTACACGGCCCTAACTCGCTTCGAGAACGCGCTGGAAGACTATACCCGAGCGCTCGAGCTCAACCCCGACTACGGTGAGATCTACGAATTTCGGGGCTCCCTTAACGCGGTCCTCAACCGCCATGACGAGGCGCTGGCCGATTATGCGAGCTCTCTACAATTCGATCCCACCAACGCGGAGGTCTATGCGGGCATAGGGCTGACACTCATCAGTCAGAACAAGCAGCAGGAGGCTTTGCCATACCTCGAAAAAGGGGGGGAGCTGGGGAATACCGTCGGCGCGCAGTACGCGGCGGCGGTCAGGCGGAATCTCGGGATTCGAGATGAGCCTGAGCTGAATGCGGCTCAATTCGGATTCGCGCTGTTCCAACGGGTCGATTCGCTCGAAGAAATGAGGAGAGCCGTAAAGGAGTTCCCGTTCCTGAAACATCCGGGGTTCATCGACGCCATCGAGCAGGCGGTGGTAGGGAAGGCCGCGCCGGAAATGCGTACAGAGCTTGAGCGCCGCCTCGCACGGTTACGTCAGATTGCCGCCGAAGGAGGCGACGAAGAAGAGCGGTGATCGGCGCTTTATGACCGGTGCTCGGGATCCTGCCCCCTAAGGATCAGCAGGAGGTTTTGGAGTCGGCGGCCGTGCACTCGGTGAGGATGGCATCTGGCGTAACGTAGGAACGTAAACAATCGCTCCCCGGGCTCCTCCACGGTGGACGGCTCGGCATTTCAGGCGCCAATTGGCGAGGAAGGCCTTCCGCGTGCCGCCTTCAGCTCCGAAGCCGCTCATGTGTTAGACGAGTTCAAGCCCCCAGTAGTGAGCTTTCATTTCGGTTTGCCTTCGGCCGAATTGCTGGCGCGAGTGAGAGCTTTGGGCGCGAAGATACTCTGTTCGGCAACGACCGTCGAGACATTCAACGTTCAACCGAAAATGAATCCTCGGTTGCCGCGGCCTCGCAATCTCGTGAACGGTCCGGCAACTTCGCCCACTTCCATCATGTTCACGAAAGTTGTGCCTTCCGGATAGCACCAGATTTCTTCCATGCGAGACCAGACGAGAACGTAGGTCAGTCGTTCGTCCACCGCACGGGCCCTAGCAAATTCCACGGCTTCTTCCCGACACAAGTCCTTCGGCATCTGTGCCCGGCCCCAGACTGCCGGGATCAGGCGGCGCTTGCCTCGGGGATCCACCAGAGCTTGATGAGATCCGGGCCCTGCGCCAGCACCCGCCGCACCGCAGCACGCGCCTCGTCCGGAGCATTCACCTCGAGGATCGGCGGATCTGCGACGCGCAACTCCGAAGGCATATGGCTTGAAATGAGGGGCCCCGTGACGGCGAGCTGTGGCGCATGCGGCATCGTCTTCGTGCGCTCGCGCGCCTCGAAGGTCCAGAACGGTCCCCCGACGTCGAGCACCGCCGTCACGCCGCTTGCGAGGTAACGCGCCAGTGTCATGGGCAGGCGTGCTCTCACCCAGTCGACCTCCGCGGCATACGGCCGTATCGATCGGAGATCGATGATGTCCGGCCGCGTGTAGAGCCCGCCCGACTGAAACAGGTGGATGTGCGCGTCAACGAGGCCCGGGCTGATCCATTTTCCGGTCATGTCGGCTACCCGGGCACCTTCAGGGATGATGACCTCACCGCGAGGCCCCACCGCCCTGATGCGCTCCCCGGAGACGAGCACGACGGCGTCGCGGAACGGCTTGCTCCCGGTGCCGTCGATAACGGTCGCGCCCATCAAGGCGGTCACGCCGGTCTGGGGACCGTCCGCCGCACCCGCGGGGACCGGCACGAGCAACAGAACCGCTTGCACCACGGCTCGCACGGCCGTCCCCAAGCGGGAGGCGTTTAGGCAGGCGAATAGGCTCTCACCTCTGCGGCAGCCATCCCTGAACCCTAGCTAGCGACCATGGAAGGCAGAAGCGCTCGCGCCGCTCATTGTTCATGACCAGCCATCGTTGCCTGCACCGCCCTGCGCGCAGCCACCAGCTCTTCTTGTGCCGCATCCGGCCCGGGGAAAACGCGGCCGGCCTTTTGGTACCAGTAGCGCGCGTTGTCGAGATCGCCGTCGAGGGTATGCACGATCCCGTGCAGCCATGCGGCCAGCACGGAGTCTTGGTCCTGTACGATCTCGTGGGCCTCTTGCCATGCCCCTGCCGTCAAGAGATCTAGCGCTCGGGCGAGCGATTCAGCACCGGTCACCGATGCGCCTCCCCGCATTCCGATCCGCTCATTGCACAACGCAAATGCGTTAGCCGAGCCGTCCGCAGGATAGTGTAACCGATCTCGATCGGAACGCCCCCGAAAAGGGATATATCCGTCCGTTATCTCGGCAGCTCCAGTTGCACCGTTGCGCCGTCATAGCCACGCGGGTGGTGGTGGGCACGAATGACGATGGTATCGAGCGTGTCTGGGACCAGCACCCCGTCGAGCTCACGGGTGAAAGGTTGTTCGTCCACATGGGGATGAGCGAGCTGGCGCACGCCGAGGACCGTGCCGTCCGGGGCGATGATCTCGAACCGATCGGCATAGTGATCCCAACCGCGGTCCTGGCTCCGGATCGTCACTTCAAAGTGGAAGCTACCATTGGCTGCCCGTATGGCTCGTGCCGAGACCACGTCGGCTTCGCCGCCTGAGGCGGCACAGGGCAGCGCGAGCAGGAGCGCCATGAGATACGTATCGGAATGGCTCATACTACGGCTGCACGGCGATCCACGCCCGAGCGGCCGGGATCGTATCAGATACGGCGTGTACCGGCGTTGGCGCCTCCGGCCGAGCTGCCCTGCGGGCCCAGAGGAACTCCACGGCGCCGATCGGGCCCGACCGCCAGAACCCGGTACTTCGTCTAGCCACGCTAGAGCTTCATGAGCGCGAACACAAACGCCTCAGCCACGACCGGGCCTACCGGCGCCCTGATGGAGCGGCGCATCGCCCATCTGGATATGGACGCCTTCTACGCCTCGGTGGAGCTCTTACGCTATCCCCAGCTCAGGGGGTTGTCAGTCGTGATCGGAGGTAAGCTTGCGCACGATGTAGGCGAAGAGAGACAAGACTTCCACCGCCTGCGCCAGTACACCGGGCGGGGTGTCGTGACCACGGCAACCTATGAAGCGCGTGCGTTCGGCATTCGGTCCGGTATGGCGCTCATGAAGGCGGCGACGCTGGCCCCCGAGGCCATCTTGCTGCCGGCAGATTTCGATGAGTACCGGCGTTATTCGCGGCTCTTCAAGGCAGCCGTCGCCGACGTTGCACCGCAGATCGAAGACCGTGGGATCGACGAGATCTACATCGATCTGACCCATGTGCCCGGTGAGACGGCTGATCTGGCGCAGCGGATCAAGGGCAACGTTCGGCGTGCCACCGGCTTGTCCTGCTCGATCGGCGTCACCTCCAATACGCTCTTGTCCAAGATCGCCTCGGAGTTGCAGAAACCCGACGGCCTGACGGTGCTCTCGCACGCGGACCTGCCCACACGCATCTGGCCGCTACCGGCGCGGATTATCAATGGGATCGGTCCGAGGGCCAGCGCGAAGCTCGAAGCCCTCGGGATCCGCACCGTGGGCGATCTCGCCGCCGCCAGCCCGGTGACGCTGATCGAGACATTCGGCAGCCGCTACGCCCGCTGGCTGGTGGATGCCGCTTGCGGCCGCGATGAACGCCCGATCATCACGGAGCGGGCCCCCAAATCGATGAGCCGCGAGACCACCTTCGAGCGCGACTTGCATCCGCGATACGACCGGGAAAGCCTCTCCCGGGTCCTGCTGGAACTCTGTCAGCGGGTGAGTGGAGATCTCGTACGCCAGGGCTACCTCGGCAAGACGGTCGGCATCAAACTGCGGTATGCGGATTTTCATACCGTTACCCGCGATATCAGGCTCGAGGCGCCGACAGCCGATGCGGAAACGATCCGCAGTGCGGCGCGCGCGTGCCTCAAACGTGTCCCGCTCGATCGCCGCCTGCGCTTGCTGGGGGTACGAGTTGCCTCACTGGTGCGCCCAGGGGGCGATAAGGACACGATGGACCCTGTTTCCGTCCCTGACGACCACGCGGTCCGGAAGAGCTTGCTGCTTTTTGATTGAGAAACGTCCCGCTCTACGATAGGTGGAACCGACGAACGATAACTTTCTTGACCGCAGCGGATCGCAGGTGGTCTGTCGCACGGCATTCATATTTGGGCGCGCATACTCTTACGCGCGCACCAACGAACAACACAGGAGGAAACGTCATGAGACTGGCAACATTCAACGTCGAGAATCTGTTCCGTCGTCCCGTCGTGCTCGATCAGCCGACCTGGGCCCACGGGCGGAGCAGTTGAACGACTACACAAAGTTCAACGGCATCATCAGCAAGGCGAGCTATTCCGGCGCCGACAAGCAATGGCTCGTGGACTTTCTGGACCGCTACGACATGGCCGACCGCCGCATCGGCAAAGACGATCCGTTCCAGCTCAACGAGGTGCGCGGCAAGCTCTTCAAGGTGCCGAAAGGCCAGACTGAGGCCGAGATCATTGTCGACGGCCGCGGCGACTGGGACGGGTGGTTGGAATTGCGCCGGCACAACGTCAACCACATCGCCATCGAGAACACGGCGCGTGTGGTCGAGGCGTTGAGCGCCGACGTCCTGGCGGTCGTGGAGGCCGAGGACCGTATCGCCTTGCAGCGGTTCAACGACAGCTACCTCGTCCCGCGGGGCGCGAGCTTTATGTACAACATGCTCATTAACGGCAACGACGAGCGCGGGATCGACGTCGGTCTTTACTCCAAGCACCCGATCCGGTCCGTTCATAGCAACATCGGCCTGGGACTGCCGAGCGAGCGCACGTTCAGCCGCGACTGCGCTGAGTTCGAAATCGAAACGCCCGCCGGCGACACGATCTGGGTGTTGGTGAACCACTTCAAGAGCAAGGGCTACGGCTCCGCGTCCAGCTCCAACGCGCGCCGGGAGAGGCGGGCCAAGGCCGTCGCGGAGATCTATCGGAACCGCGTCGCGCGTAATCCCAGGGTGGCGTGGTCGGTGACCTGAACGACACGCCGGACAGCACACCGCTGGTGCCGCCGATCCAGCATACCGACCTTGAAGACGTGATGAGCCACCCGCTCTATCTCAGTGGCAGCGACCGTCGGCCCGGCACCTACGGCTCGGGCGCCACGTCGAACAAGATCGACTACATCCTGGCTGTCGCCGACGCTATGGGCGACGGTGTCCGTCGTCGGCGTGGAGCGGCGCGGCGTGTGGGTGCCGCGGACCTTTCCGCATTTTCCGGAGATCGGCAGCGCGGTGGAGGCGGCCTCCGATCACGCGGCCGTGTGGGTGGATCTTCCGTAGCAATGCGCATCGGCGTCGATCTGGGCGGCACCAAGATCGAGGCTGTCGTCATGGACGACCGCTCGCGCCTCGTCGTGCGCGAGCGCGTGGCGACGCCCCAGGGCGATTACCGGGCGACGCTGGAGGTCGTCGCGGGGGTAGTGCGGCGCCTAGAGGCGGCCGTTGGGCGCCAAGACTTGCCGGTGGGTGTCGGTCATCTGGGCGCGATCTCGCCCTCCACCGGCCTTCTCAAGAACTCCAATTCCACCTGCCTCAACGGCCGGCGCTTCCAGCAGGACCTCGAGGCCGTGCTGGGGCACGAGGTCTACCTCGCCAACGATGCCGACTGCCTCGCCGTGTCGGAGGCACGGGATGGCGCGGCGGCGGGTGCGGCGAACGTCTTCGGCGTGATCCTCGGCACGGGTGTCGGCGGTGGCATCGCCATCGGCGGGCGGCAGCTGCGGGGACCCAATGCCATCGCCGGCGAGTGGGGTCATAACCCCCTGCCCTGGATCCGGCCGGAATGGGATGAGCTCCCAGGCGTCGAGTGCTGGTGCGGACGCCATAGCTGCATCGAGACCTGGCTGTCCGGCGTGGGTCTGGTGCGCGATCACGAGCGCGCGACCGCCGAGCGCCTTTCAGGTGAAGCCATCGTGCAGCACGCCGAGGCCGGCGAGGCGCGCGCCGCTGCGACGCTGTCCCGCTACGAGGACCGCCTCGCCCGTGCGCTGGCGCACGTGATCAACCTGCTCGATCCAGATGTGATTGTGCTGGGCGGCGGTGTGTCCAGGGTGGAGCGCCTGTACCGCACGGTGCCGGCGCTGTGGGATCAATGGGTGTTCTCGGATTGCGTCGACACCAAGCTCGTGCCGGCATTGCACGGGGATTCCAGCGGCGTACGGGGCGCCGCGTTTCTGTGTCCCAGGATCCAGCGCCGACACAACTGTTGAATACTGAGTAATAGCCGGGCACGCTCGCGCATTGTGAGGATCGAGCGCGCCCACGCGGCACCGGGGCCGAGCACATCCCGGGTAGGACAAACCCCGGTAGGCAGCGAGGCCGCGGAAGGCCGTGGGGGTCACGCCCTCGGCAGGATGCCGGTCATGTGCACATCGACTAGCTCGAAGACGTGCGGGACTTTTGCGGGACTCCGTGCGACACTGTTAGACACCGTCCGCCATTTTGCTTGCAACGGGCGCGGGCAGACAGTGAGTTAATACAATAAGTTACGATCCGAGCGTATCCCTCATAATGCTGAGGTCGGTGGTTCGAGTCCACCCATAGCCACCAAGAAAAACAGTAAGTTAGAGTAACAAACTCCGCTTCTAGAAACCCGCGCTGCTATCGCTAATGCCGCCCTAATGGGGTCTGCCGCAACCGCGTGGCGGACGAGGGGATCCATCGTCCTTCCCCCCACGGCAACAAAATAATTGATGGCAACTCTCGACCCATTATCGGCCCTTCGGCGGCCGCTCGCATCAATAGAGCCTGGGAATCAGCCGCGACGTCCGGGCGCAGTAAGCATCGTACTCGACGCCGAACTGCGTACCCAGCAGCCTCTCTTCCGCGCGGATGCGCGCGAGAAGTGGTGGGATAATGAGGGCCGTGAGCAGCACGCCGACCCCCGAACGAAAGGCGAGGCCCCACCCCAGCGAGTTGACGAGCAACCCCAGATAGCTGGGGTGGCGGATGGCTCCATAGACACCGCTCGTGACCAGCGTGTGCCCGGGCTGGATGGCTACTACCCGCTGAACCGACGGCCTAGCACAAAGACTGGCCAGATCCGCAGCACACCACCCAGCGACGAAGAGAACGACGCCAAGCCAGCGAATGGCATCGCCGTCGAGGGTCCAGAACCCAATCCGGTCTGTGTAGGCCGGCAGATAGGCTTCCAGCAGCCCGATCAGCGCGAAGGGGACGATAACCCAGCGGTTGGCACGATCCTCGCGCTCGCCGGGGCTCAGGTTTCCGCCACTGAAGAGCGCTACGCCGGACAGCACGAAGACCGCGATTGCAAGGGCAATCAGGGCCGGGTGAGAGAAGAAGGCGGCAAATCCGCCCCAGCCAAGGATGGCTAGCCCGAGATAGGCAAGGGTCGTCACTATGGTGATGAACGCTAACCCGACTTCCGCAACTCGGGCCAAGAAAGCCAGTAACCTGTTGATTTTGCGATCATAGGGTCGCAAAGTCGGCACTACAAGGTCATGTTTTGGTTAGGCCACGAGGGCGGCGTTGGAGGTGATCTTGGGGGGTGACTGTTGAGGTAGTACCAATCTCATCTGAGAGGGTGTGAATCAATTGGCGACCGACTGTGTAGTTCAGGCACGGATAGGACCGTCGGTCGGCGCATTGAGGGGGTTCTTTTTCCGAGCGGCGTGTGTCTAGCCCATCTTTCTCAACTGGAGGGGGTACCCAGCCTGGAAGGCGCATAGATTGGGCTACGCGGTCAAAAGGTCTCCACTACAAATGGGCTGGATCGCTTCAGTGTACGAGTTGGCCGGCGGCGG
>JALZID010000170.1 GCA_030860485.1 Pseudomonadota bacterium
TGAACGATCGCGGCGAGGTGGATTTTTCCGCGCTGGCGCGCGATCGTGCCGACCTCGAAGCCTATGTGATCCATGTGGCGGACACGCCCTTCGGCGATTTCCCCGCGGGCCATGAGCGCCTGGCCCACTACATCAACGCCTATAACGCCCTGTCGATGTACAACGTGCTCGATTCCGGCATACCCGAGACCCATGCCGGTTGGCGCAAGGTGCGGTTCTTTTATCTCAAGAAGCTCGTCGTCGGCGGGCGGCTCATGTCGCTCTATGCCTTCGAAAACGATGTGATCCGCAAGCTCGGTGAGCCGCGCGTCCATTTCGCTCTCAATTGCAGCGCGCGCGGCTGTCCCATCCTCCCGCGGGCGCCGTTCACGGCGCGCGACCTGGAGGAAGAGCTGGATCGGGAGACCCGAAGGTTCTTTTCCGATACGCGCAACCTGCGTGTCGATCAGGCGCAGAGGACCGTGTATGTGAGCGAGCTACTCGATTTCTACCCGGAGGATTTCGGCCCCGACCGGCTTGCCGGGGGGGCATGTCCGCTCGATGGAAGGGTTAGGCGTCTTTGGCAACATGAGCGATCGACTCGACCAGATTCGCTGACATGACAAAGAACTTAGCCGGCTGCTCGCCGGCGTCTCCGCGCGTTGGAGACCTTCGTGTGCCGGACGACTTATTCCGAAACGAAATTCCTGATCCCCGTCGCGACGAACTGCACCCCGATGCACACCAGCAGCAATCCCATGATTCGAGTCATGGCGTCGAGCCCGCGCGGTCCCAGCAGGTGCAGGAGCTTGGTGGAGGTCCGCAGCACCAGCCAGGTCACCAGCGCGACCAACAGAATCGAGAGGCTGACCGCCGCGTACGACAAGAGTCGGTGCGTAATATCCGGCAGCGCGCCGGCGTGGGTTGTCATGCTCATGACCACCGCCATCGTCCCGGCCCCTACGAGGCTGGGGAATGCCAGCGGCATGAATGCGAAATCCAGATCCGAATCGTCCTTCTTGCTGTCGGGTGCTGTGCCCGGAGTCGGGGTCGCGCTGGGGAACAGTATGCCGAACCCGATGTAGGTCACGATCAATCCCCCGGCGACACGCAACGCCCCAATCGAAATCCCGAAGAAATGCAGGACCACCGCACCGATGTACAGCACGACCAGCATGATCACGGCGGCGATTATCGATGCCTTGAGCGCCTGATACCGCTGCTTGGGAGCGGAAATGCCAGAGGTGAGGCTCAGGAACAGCGGCATGGTGCTGAACGGATTGACTATCGGGAAGATGGCCGCGAACGCGCCGAGAAAGTGTTCGACGAACTGGATCACCGGTGGAGCTGATGCTGGGTCTGGCATTCGATTGGCTGCTCTGTTGTGCCAGCAGCTTTAACGAAATGAGTTGGAGTGGTTTCACCCAGCCGGGGGACGGCCAGCGACGATGCGCAGATTCAGCATGTACCGTCGAGGAGACGAAAGCGGGGTGAGCGGGTTAGGCCGCGTGCTGGACGGCGTCGTCTTCCACACTGGGCAGGTCGTAGTATGTTGGCGCACCGACCTCGATGCAACCCAGGGCAAAGGGCGCGGCCGCTCGTCGCTCGGGATATATGCGTCCTGGGAAGCATTCGATTGCCCTGCACATGGCTTCCCACCCAGCCAATCGGACGGACATCGAATGGTTGGATCCTTAAGGGACTCTGGGTGGCTGGGGAAGCGGCGGGACCGCCGTCACAACGCACCCAGGGCCGTCGTAGCGCTCGGCATAGGCTTGCCCTCGGGCAGGTTATAGCCTCAGCAGGTATCTACCGCGACGGTCTGGCCGCCGGATTCACGGATGGCGACGCGGCCTCCACCGGCGGTCGGGCTCGGCGTCCTCTGCCCCTCCCCATCCCTCGACCATCGCCGGAGCCCCTCATGCAGGCCGGGCCTCCGGTCTCGACAGCTTCGCCGGTCACCGCTTGTGCCCTTGCGTCGGCCTCGGCGCCCGCCCTCGATCACGGCTCCACCTCCTGCGCCCCGGTGAATGTCCCCTGCCGCGCCACGCGCTTGTCCTTGAGCACGGCGACCGTGGCCGCGCCGAGGGGCAGGGCATCCACCTTGCCGGGCAGGGTGGGGGCCGGTGCTCCGAGGCAAGAATAGGCTGAATGGAAGTGGCATGGGTGCGCTAGCGGTACAGCGGGGGGCGTGGTCGCTACGTAGCATCTATGGCGAAGCCAATCGCACACTCTGATGGTCTGATGGTCAGACGGTATGGGGGCCGGTTATGCACAAATTCTGTGGATAACCCTGTTAAAAACTTGTCAGAAAATTGCTGCGAGGCAGCAGGATTACGCGCGCCGATTACTTCGGTCACCTTTTAATCACCAGCTAGCTAATTTATGTAAATCAAATGCTTAGACACCCGTCGGACGTACCGGGCGAGGCCGTGAGACCGGTAGCACCCTCCGGTATCACGTCGAGGGGGACAAGGTAAAGAAATATCCCATTGTTTTCACATATTTCCGAAATCTTCTTTTCATCAAACCTTCTCTGTGCTTTAAGAAGGCAGCAATATTCCCGCTACAGTTGCATGTCAACCTTCACCTGGAGACGAAACTTTGGCTCGTAACTCCGCACCTGCAAAGGGATCTGGTAATGAAGTCCCCCCAACACCTCGTCGGCGTCAACATGGGGAACGGCGGCGGGTCCAGCGCCGCATACGAGGTGAAAAAGGCCGACTCATACCCAGCCGGCCTCACGGAGAAAAATTTGCCTACGTGAAGGTGACAGTGACGCTACCGCCGGAACTGTATGAGCTCATCA
The DNA here is from genome assembly GCA_030860485.1 of Pseudomonadota bacterium. Lineage (NCBI taxonomy): Bacteria > Pseudomonadati > Pseudomonadota > Pseudomonadota bacterium. Next base: position 2,789 of record JALZID010000170.1, read on the forward strand.
TCCAAGAGACCACGAAGCGAAAGCTCGCGAAAGAGCCCAACCCGCAAGTGTCTGCGGTAGTACGGGAGGCCCTAGTCCGATTTTTCGGGCAAGATGCGTGATGCGTGACTATTCAGCTAACTTCTGCGAGACACAAGCCTGCACCCTTTGGCTGCGCCTCTTCCCACTCCACAGGACGACGTTTTCGGGGATCACGACGGCGCTTGTAGGTCCCGGACAACAACTTCCAGCCACGCTCGAAGCGCGCGCTTTGGTGGAGGGCGCGCAGCGTCAAGATGGCTTGGCCCCCGGTATGGCGCCAACGCATCCCCGAGCGCTTCATCCGTTTTGTCACGAGCGCTCGGCCAGCTCGATGAGCTGAACTAGGAGGACCGGCACTTACCGTTGCATCAGCGAACCGGCTACAGGGTGATCCTCGCTATGCGCCCGTGGCGAGCGGAGATATTCAATGAGCTCAGAAAGGACCGACGGTAGGGAATGCTGTGATGATGGTGCTGGACGCTTGCATGCGCAACGCTGGCGGGGTAGGGATTTTCTGGTACGGGTTCCTCACCGGGCCCCACCGCGCCTTTGATCCAATACCGCCATCAGGGCCGGCAGGAACACGATGGAGGACACGACCGCGTAGCTCAGGGACAGGGTGATCAGGATCCCCATGTAGGCCATGCCCGGGTGGCGCGCGATCCCGAGCGTGCCGAAGGACACGATGGCCGCGAGCGCACTGAACAGGACCGCCACCGGGGTGCTGCCGCGGAATAGTTGCACGACGTCGCCGCCGGCGCGTTTGCGCATCACCAGATAGATCCCGTAGGCGTTGGCGAGCCCGATGAGGAGGGGGAGGGCGATGATGTTGGCGAGATTGAAGGGCAGTGCGAAGGCCACCGAGCTGCCCACGGTCAGGATGAGGGCGAGGACCAGGGGCACGAAGGACAGGAAGGCGAACGATAGACTCCGCAGCACCAGGAGCATCAGGACCCCGGTGGCGATGAGGCCGAGGCCCGTGGCGATGAGACAGGCCTCGATCACCGCATCCCCGCCTTCGAGCAGCGCGACCGGTGAGCCGGTGGCGTGGGGGGCCACGGAGCGCACGGCCGCGACGAAGTCCCGCAGCGCCTGGCGATCGCTGAGATCGGCCTTGGGAAACACCTCGATGCGCGCCCGCCCATCCGGTGCCAGGTAGCGTTCGCGGAGCTCGGCGGGCAGGTCCTCCAATGTGACAGGACCCGCCGACAGGAGCTGGCGGAGCCGGCTCAACACCGTGGGGAAGTCCCCGATGATCAGGGGCTCGATCGCCCGGAGCCGGTCGCGGTCCCAGTCCGCGCTGGCACGCAGTCCCGAGAGTGCTTCGCCCAACCGGCCCAGGCTCGCGGCAAAGGCCGCATCCTCGGTCTTGGTCTGGAGCTCCGCGATCTGGGACTGAAACGACTCGAGCACCGCTATTGTCTTTTCCGGCGGGGGCGCCTCGTGCGGATCACTATCCACGACGAGAGGCGCCAGGACCAGGTTCATGTCCGCGATGATCTCGAGCTTCTGCTCTTGGTCCTCGGGGACATAGCTCGCCAAGGTCACGGCCTTGTCGACCACGGGCAGCGCCTCGAGGCGCGTGGCGAGCGCCTGGGACGCCTCCAGATCCCGCTCCAGCACCTGGATGGTGTAGGGGCTGGTGTCGGGGTCGCGCAAGAGGTCCTTGAAGGTCGCGACCGCCTCGGTGGTCGGGTCGCGCAGGTTCAGGGGATCGAAGTCGAACTCCACCTTGGGGGCGAGGCTCAAGGCCCCGAGCGTGAGCGCCAGGACCCCTAAGAGCACCGCGCGTCGATGCACCACCAGCGGCCTGCCGAGCCAGGCCAGCGGGTTCAGGCCGTGCCGTTTGTACACCGCGCGCAGGGGGAACACGGCGATGAGCGCCGGCAGCAGGGTGAGCGACGAGAACAGCGCGATCCCCATGCCCATGGCGGCGATGATCCCGAGCTCGGCGAGGCCGCGGTAGCTCGTCGGCGCGAAGGCGACGAAGCTCACCGCGGCCGCGACGGCGGCGACCGTCAGGGCCCCACCGACGCCGGCGCTGGCATCCGTCAGGGCCTGGACCGCGGTCTCGTCCTCGCGGTCGAACTCCTCGCGATAACGCATTGCGAACTGGATGCTGAAATCTACCCCCATCCCGATGAAGAGCACGGCGAAGTTGACGGAGATGAGGTTGAGCGCCCCGATCACGAAGCACGCCGCGGCGGCGGTCCAGACGAGGCCCACCACCAGGGTCACCAGGATGCACACGACCATGCGCGGTGAACGCAGGCCGAGGAACAAGGTCAGGCACACGAGCCCGAATGAGAGCCCGGTGGTGAGCCAGGCGTCCGCGGCGACATTGGCCAGCTCCTCGCTCTGCATGGCCACCGAGCCGGTGAGCCGGACGCGCGTCCCGGGACGCATGAGCTCGGGATCGGCCGCGAGCGTGCGCAGGTAGTCGAGTGCCCTGTCGGCGGGCTCGAGGCGGGTAAAATCGAGTCGTGGCCGCACCAGGAGGAAGCTCTGTCTGGGGACGCCAGCAGGCCGTGATTCGGACAGCCAGGCCTCGCGCCAGGACACCGGCCGCGCGGCCTCCAGCGGCGACTGGATGACTTGGCTGATCCGGTCCAGGACCTTCTGGAGGATCGCCTGGCTGTCGCGGCCCAGGTCCTCGCCGAAAGCCCGGCCCAGCATGGTGAAGAGGCCGCGCAGGCTCGGGTCCTCGGCCATCGTACCGAGGAAGGGTTCGGCCTCGGCGAAACGCTCGTCCAGGTCCCAGAGCGCGTCGCGATCCAGGTACAGGAGCCCATGCTGCGCGAAGAACGGACCGCCGCCCGGCTGGTAGACGGACTCGACCACCTCCCGGTTCAGCCGGATGCGCTCGGCCAGGGCATCCGCCACATCGCCGGCCTCGGCCGGGGTTTCGGCCTCGACCACCACCACGATGTTGTCGGCGAGCTGAGGGAAGGCCCGCTCCAGCTCGCGCTCCATCTGGCGGAACGGGAGGTTGGGGTCGAGCATCTCGGCGGTGTTCGAGTTGAGCGCGAGATGGGTCTTGGTGTAGTAGAGGAGGCCGCCGGTGAGCAGCAGGATGGCGGGGAGGAGGAGCGGCGTGGCGCGCGCCGAGGTCTCGACGAGCCATATCACCGCGGACACGAACATACCCCTCAGGGCCCTCAGGACCGGGCTCATGCACTCCCCCACCGTGCTCAAAGCCCGGTATGTTACGTGCTCCGCGCGGCATTGCGAAGGCGGGCACTTCAAGCTGCGCCCCGTGCGTGCGCACGCGCCGGCTTCGCGCGGGCGCCATGGGTAGCGGGTGGGCTATCGGAACATCGGGGCGCGGCGTCTGGTGCCTGGGTGGCGCCGGGAACTCCGCGGTGGGATCTCCTCGCCGAGGGCTCAGGTCAACCGGGTTCGATCGTGCACGGCCCCCGGCGCACGATCCAGTCGCTCTCGTCTCTTTCCTCGCGCTCGCGGGCGAGCTGTCGCGCCAGGTCCTTGAGCCGCGCCGCGATGCGCTCGCGCTGGTAATGATCGGTGGTTCGGGAACGCTGGGCGAAGCGCAGTTGTTCACAGGCCAGCTCCGTCTCCCCTGAGAGAAAACGCAGCTCGGCCATTGCGATCTGAGCCTCGACCGCCGCACCGGCCTTGCCTTCGGCTTCCGCCAGCAGGCGGTAATAGGTGAGATCGCGTTCGTGATCCCGGGCGTAATCGCCCAGCACCTTGAGCGCATCGCGGGGTTTGCCGGCTGCCACCAGGGCCTCGACATAGCCGAGGACGCCCGGCCGGTAACCGGGATAAAGGCCCAACAGGTTGCGATAGATCTCCAGGCCCGCCGCGGTGCGGCCGGCGGCGAGGTCGAGGCGCGCCGCGGCCAGGAGATAGGCCGGCTGCTCGCCATCGGCCCGCAAGAGCGCCTGGATCTCCGAGCGGGCCTTGTCGTACTGGGCGGCCTTGGTGAGCGCCAGGGCATAGCCGTAACGGGCCGCCTGTCCCGCGCCGCCGCTCGGGCCCCTGCTCCGGGTCGCGAAATACTCGACGGCGGCGGTCGGCCGTTGCACGGCCGATACCTGAAGCTTGGCGCGCATGAGATAAAAACCCATGCCGTCCTGGTAGTTCCCGCGCGGGAGCTGGTCGGCACGGCTGCGGGCGTCGGCGATGCGGGACACCGTCACCGGATGGGTACGCAGGAATTCCGGTAACTCGGCGTTTTCGCTCAGGCGGTTGGCGCGTTGCAGGCGCTCGAAGAAGGCCGGGATGCCCATGGGGTCGAAGCCGCTGCGGACGAGCGTCTGCATCCCCACCCGGTCGGCCTCTTCCTCGTTGGCGCGCGTGAAGTCGATCCGATTCTGGACACTCCCGGCGGAGATCGCCGCGAGCGCCGCCTGTCCGGCCTCGGGGTTCTGCGTACCGAGCAAGAGCGCGCCCAGCATGGCCGCCGCCACCGGGATGCTGAGTTGGGAGGCGCGCTCGAAGCTGCGCGCCATGTGGCGCTGGGTGACGTGCGCGATCTCGTGCGCCAGGACCCCGGCCAGCTCCGCCTCGGCCTGGGTGTGCAGGAATAGACCGCTGTGGATCCCGATGAACCCACCGGGGGCCGCGAAGGCATTGATGGCCGGGTCATCGACCAGGAAGAAGGTGAACGGGTGCTCTGCGCGGTAGTCGGTCTGGGTCACGAGGCGCGTGCCCAGTGATCCCACATAGGCCTCGATCTCGGGGTCCTCGATGAGGTGGGCGTGACTGCGCAGGTGGCGCAGCAGGTCTTCCCCGAGACGCCGTTCCGCCTCGGGTGAGATGACCCCGCCCGCGGAATCGCCGAAATCCGGTAGGTCCTGTGCCGTGGCGGGCTGGGCGAGGAGGGCCATGACCAGGCAGCCCGCGCGCAGGAGCGAGGGGCGGCGGTGAAGGGGGTGAAGAGTCAAGGGTCTCGTTTTGATGGGCACCTAGTTCTGATGGGCGATGGCCTCGCGCGTGCCGGACAAAGGCTTGTAGACTTGAGTCCGGATGTCAAGTTCCGGTGATTTCTTGTGCTCAGGGGGCGCTTGGCCTCGGCCGGTGCAGCAGGTAGTATCGCACCCCGGCGGGCCAATCTTCTTTTATTTTATGGCGGTCGGGCGCGTCAGGACCGGGCCATGAGGATCCCGCGATGACGGCGAGAAACGCGTTCTATGCACAATCGGGCGGTGTGACGGCGGTGATCAACGCCACCGCCTGCGGGCTCATCGAGACGGCCCGCAGTCACCCGGACAAAATCGGCGCGGTGTACGCCGGGCGGCACGGGATCATCGGTGCGCTGACCGAGGACCTCATCGATACCAGCCGCGAGTCGCCCGAGGCGATCGCCGCCTTGCGCCATACCCCCGCCGGCGCCTTCGGTTCCTGTCGCTACAAGCTCAAGGGCCTGGAGCAGAACCGCGCCGAATACGAGCGCCTCATCGACGTCTTCAGGGCGCACGACATCGGATATTTCTTCTACAACGGCGGGGGGGACTCCCAGGATACCTCTTATAAGATCACCCAGATGGCACAGTCCGTTTCTTATCCCCTCACCTGCATCGGGATCCCGAAGACCGTGGACAACGATCTCCCTATCACCGACACCTGTCCGGGGTTCGGCTCGGTCGCCAAGTACGTGGCGGTATCGGTACGCGAGGCGGCCTTCGATGTCGCCTCCATGGCCAAGACCTCGACCAAGGTCTTCATCATGGAGGTGATGGGCCGGCACGCGGGCTGGATTGCGGCCGCCGGCGGGCTGGCGCAGGAGCATCCCGGCGACGCCCCGCACCTCATCCTGTTCCCGGAGGTCCCCTTTGATGAGCCGCGTTTCCTCGAGCGCGTCAAGGAGGCGGTCGACCGCGAGGGTTACTGCGTGATCGTGGCCTCCGAGGGCATCAAGAACGCCGCCGGAGGGTTCCTGTCCGAGGCCGGCACCCGCGACGCCTTCGGTCATGAGCAACTGGGCGGTGTGGCCCCGGTCCTGGCGCGCATCGTCAAAGAGGCCCTGGGCTACAAATACCACTGGGCGGTGGCCGATTATCTGCAGCGCGCCGCACGCCACATCGCTTCCAAGACCGATGTCGAGCAGGCCTATGCGCTCGGGCGCGCCGCGGTGGAGCTCGCGGTCGCAGGCAAGAACGCCGTCATGCCGACCATCGTCCGCAAGAGCGACAGCCCCTATGTCTGGGAGATCGGCGAGGCGCGCCTTTCCGAGGTGGCCAATGTCGAGAAGAAGATGCCGCGCGAGTACATCGGCGAGGACGGCTACGGGATCACGGCCGCCTGCCGGCGCTATCTAGCGCCGCTCATCCAGGGCGAGGACTATCCGCCCTACGAAAACGGCCTACCCCGCTATGTGCACCTGAAGAACGAGGCGGTGCCGAAGCGCCTGGCGGCCACGTTTCAGCCCGCTAAGTAACGCCGGAAACAAAACGAGCGAAAAAACGAGCCGCCGGACGGATCCGGCGGCTCGTCTTGGGCTCGTCGCTGCCGGATTTCGCGAATCGTGCCTGCGAGTCCCTAGGGACCGATCGGATTGCTGACTGGTAGGTTTTGGCCCAGCGATTCCGAGTCACCGTCGCCCGGACCATCGGCGTCACCGAGGCAGGTCGGGTGGCCGAAGCCGCTCGGGCTGTTAAACCCGCCGGTATTGGTCCCGGCGCCGGCCGGGCTGGCTTCGATCGAGGTCAGGTCAAAGATGATGTTGTCCGTGCCTGCGGCCACGCCGCCCGGGACGTTGTCTAGGCCGAGCGCATCGCGGACCCGCCAGGCGATGACATGGTCGGCACAGGAGGTATCGCCGCTGACGCCCACGCCGCCCACGCGCTGCCTAGCCGCGTTATAGAGCCCTAGCCCGCCGCCGAAGACGTTGACCCCGCCGATCGTCTCGCCGACCATCGGGTCATTGGCCGTGCCAAAGCTACCGGGGCCGCCCGCATAGGCCTCCTCGGGATCCACCGGGTTGCTGTGCTGCAGGCCATACAGGCTGCCACCGGGGTTTACCGCGGTGTTCAGGTTGGCGGTGGACAGCGCGATCTCAGTATCGTTTCCCTTGGGGGTCCCGGCGGGGAGACTCAAGCCATTCGCGGTATAGGCTTTCTGGGCCGCGATCACGCGGCTCAGCAACCACTGCTGCTTGCGGTTCGCCCCCGAGAACGCCACCGCACAGACGACCCCGTCGGCGTTGACGATGGTGGCCCACATGTTGTTGTTGAGCCCGCCGTTCGAGCTACCTACGGCACCTAAGAGTGCCGTCTTCAAATCGTCCTGGCTGGGCAGCCCGTTGCACCCGTTGCTCGTCGCCGAGACCGTCTCGGACACCAGGGTGAGCATGAGGCCCGCCCCAAGCGCGGCGGATGCGATTCGTGTTGTTTTTGAAACGTTTGACATCGGTGATAGCTCCTGATTGGTTGTTCCGGATTGTTTCTCATTGGTACTGAGCACCTCGGGCTCTCTTGTCTCTGCCGTTTGGCCGTTTGTCTGCCTATGGCGGCGCGTGCGAGCCCACCGCGATTATGCGGTCGCCGATCGGCGGCGGCAAGGCCGATCGGTGATTCCGTGAATATTTCACAGATTGGGGTCTAAGGAGCGGAATAGACTTGCCCTTGTCTGGACCTCCGACAGGGGCTCCCGCACAATAGCCGTCGCTGGGTCTCGACGGCTTATTGTCCGACTCGGGGATCCAGCCTGTGCGTCGGGTCGCGCGGCCGTGCCCAGCACGGGCTTGGGCACGGCGGGAACGGGTGCCGTTCGCGTCCGGCAACCCTTGGGACAGCGGTGCCGTCTTGGAAAGGGCGCGGGCATTGCATCCGCCGCCACTTGGGGAGGAATTCTCCAAGACCTGCGCGCGAGAAGACGAACGGGACGGTCGTCGATCCCGCGAATGATGAGGATGCGCCAGCCATGAGCACACTAGCCGTCTTACGACATGAGCCACCGAGCGCGACGCCGGAGGCCGCGCCGCCATCATCCCCCGCGCGCCTCGGTGAATACCTCCTCGCCAACCACAAGGTCTCCCGCGAGGGCCTGGAAAACGCCGTCCGGCTCGCCCACAGCAGCCGCGAATACCTGGGCGCCATGCTGGTCAAGCTCGGGCTCATCTCGGATCGCGATCTGGCCGAGGCGCTTTCGGTACTGCTGGATCTGCCGCTCATCCGCGCGGCGGATTATCCCGAGGCGGCGTTGTGTGAAGAGCATGTCGCGGTCAAGTTCCTGAAGTCCGCTCGCGTGGTGCCGGTGCGGGAGGACCCCGACGGGCTCCTGGTGGCCATGACGGCGCCGCAGGACCGCTACATCGTGCATGCCCTGGAGCTGGCCTACGGCAAGCCCGTTAAACCGGCGCTCGGGCTCGGATCGGAGATCCTGGGGGCCATTGAACGGCTGTATGGCAGCGGCAAGACCGTGCTCGGGCAGATCGTCGATGACATCGAGGCGCGACCCGATGCCAACGAACCCGAGGACATCGAGCGCCTCAAGGACCTCGCCAGCGAGGCGCCGATCGTGCGGCTCGTCAATCACCTGATTCAACGCGCCATCGAGTCGCGCGCCTCCGACGTCCACATCGAGCCCTTCGAGAACCGCTTGAAGGTGCGTTATCGCATCGACGGCGTGTTGCACGAGGTCGAGGCCCCGCCGGCGCGCTCGACCGCCGCGGTGATCTCGCGCATCAAGATCATGGCCCGGCTGAATATCGCCGAGCGCCGCCTGCCCCAGGACGGCCGCATCCAGCTACGCGTGCAGGGCAAGGAGATCGACCTCCGAGTGTCGAGCGTTCCGACCCTGCACGGCGAGAGCGTGGTCATGCGGGTGCTCGACAAGCAGGCCATCAGCTTCGAGTTCGGGCCGCTCGGCTTCGGCGGCCCAGTGCTCAACGCCTTCCTCCAGGTCCTGTCCCTGCCGCACGGGGTCCTGCTCGTCACCGGCCCGACCGGCAGCGGCAAGACCAGCACCCTGTACGCGGCGCTGAAAAGGCTCAACACCGCGGATCGCAAGCTCCTGACCGTCGAGGACCCCGTGGAGTACCAGCTCGAGGGCATCAACCAGATCCAGGTCAAGCCCCAGATCGGCCTCAACTTCGCGAACGCCCTGCGCTCCATCGTCCGGCAGGACCCCGACGTCATCATGATCGGCGAGATCCGCGACCTCGAGACCGCGGAGATCGCTGTGCAATCGGCGCTCACCGGCCACCTGGTGCTGTCCACCCTGCACACCAACGACGCCGGCAGCAGCGTGACGCGTCTCCTGGATATGGGGGTCGAGGATTACCTCTTGACCTCGACCGTCAACGGGGTCCTGGCCCAGCGCCTGGTGCGCACCTTGTGCCGGCATTGCCGGCGTCCTAACGAGGCCCTGCCCGAGCTCATCGAGGATAAGGATCTGCGCAGCTATGTCCCGAGCGGACCCGTGGTCCTGTACCAGGCCGTCGGGTGTGCCGAATGCTCCGGGACCGGATACCGCGGGCGCACCGCGATCCTGGAATTCCTGACCATCAGCGATCCGATCCGCCGTCTCATCCTGAAGCACGCGGACGCGGGTCAGTTGCAGGACATCGCCATCTCCGAGGGCATGCGCACCATGTTCCAGGACGGGGTGGAGAAGGCCCTGGCCGGCGTCACCACGCTCGAAGACGTGCTGCGGGTGACCAACGCCTGACGATGGCGGTCTATCGCTACAAGGCCGCGAGCCCCGAGGGTGAGGTCACGGAAGGCGAGATGGACGCCCAGAGCCGCGATGCGGTCATCGAGCGCTTGCAGGCCCTGGGTTACGTGCCCATCCGGGCCGAGGAGCGTGGCGAGGCCAAGGGCGACCGCCCGCGTTTCTCTTTTAAGCTGCGGGGGCGGCGCATCTCCCAGGCGCAGCTCGCGATCCTGACCCAGGAGCTGGCGACGCTCATGCGGGCGCGCCTGTCGCTGGATCGGGCGTTGGAGGTGCTGATCGAGATCGCGGCCGATGAGCGCATCCAGCAACTGCTCATCCGGGTCCGGGAGGGGGTGCACGGCGGCGCCACCTTGTCCGCGGCGATGGAGGCCCAGACCGGGGTGTTCTCGCGGCTCTATCTCAGCATGCTCAAGGCCGGCGAGGCCGGCGGGGCGGTCGAGACCGTGCTCATGCGGCTCTCGGAATATCTGGAACGGGCGCGCGAGCTGCGCGAGACCGTGACCTCGGCGCTCGTCTACCCGGCCATCCTGCTAGGCGTCGCGCTGCTGTCGGTGCTCGTCCTCTTGGTCTATGTGGTGCCGCAGTTTCAGCAGCTCTTCGACGACGCCGGCCAGGCCTTGCCGTTCGCGACCCAGGTCGTGATCTTCGTCGGCGATGGTCTCCGGAGCTACGGGTGGCTGTTTGCGCTCGGGGTGGTGGGCCTGGTCTTTTACCTCCGCCGGCAGCTCGCGGTTCCCGCGACGCGCTACCGCTGGGACGCGCGCCTCCTGCGCCTGCCGCTCGCCGGGGACTTGATCACCAAGATCGAGGTGGCGCGTTTCAGCCGCATGCTGGGGACGCTCCTCAGCAACGGCGTACCGCTCTTGACCGGGCTCTCGATCGTCAAAGAGACGCTCGACAACCGGGTGCTGGCGGAGGCCATGGATGGTGTCGTGGAGCGCCTGAAGCAGGGGCACGGGCTGGCCGAGCCCTTGCTCGAGGTCCCGTCCTTCCCGAGGCTCGCGGTCCACATGGTGCGGGTCGGTGAGGAGACCGGGCAACTCGAGGAGATGCTGCTACAGGTCTCCGAGGTCTACGATCGGGAGGTCCGGAGCGCCATCAAACGCGTCATGGCCCTCCTCGAGCCGGCCTTGATCCTGGGGCTTGGCCTCGTGATCGCGGCCATCATCATGTCCATCCTTGTGGCCATCTTGAGCGTCAACGAGCTGGCATTCTGATGGGCCGAAAAACAAAAAAGCTAGGGGGCTGCAACTCGTCGCGTGTGCCGAGGGTCTATGCAGCAAGGGTCATCCGGACCTCGTGAGGTCCGCCGACGGTGACGGTAGAGGCGCACGACCGTGCGCTCCTATACTGGCCACGGTCACGAATCTCTGCATTTGATCCCCTCTCCCTCCGGGAGAGGGTTAGGGTGAGGGGAACAAAAAAGGGCGATTCGTAGCCGTAAGTGTTATATCTGGGATCTTGGAGATTGATGAATGAAGGGCAAGATTGAAACGAAGCGGCGCGAGCGGGGCTTTACGCTGATCGAGTTATTGGTGGTGCTGGTGATCCTGGGGCTTTTGGGCAGCATCGTGGGGCCCAGGGTCATGAAATACCTGAGTAGCGCCAAGTCCGACTCGGCGCGTCTGCAGATCCAGGATTTTGCTGCCACGCTGGACCTCTACAAGCTCGAGATCGGGCGTTATCCGACGACCGACGAGGGACTCAAGGCCCTGGTCGAGCAGCCCAGTAACGCCGAGGGTTGGACCGGTCCGTATCTCAAGAAAAAGGAGGTCCCGAAGGACCCATGGGGGAACGAATACGCCTATCGTTTTCCCGGCCAGCATGGGGAGTTCGACCTCTATTCCCTGGGGGCCGACAACGCCGAGGGGGGAGATGGCGAGAACAAGGATGTGGCGAGCTGGGAGTGACCTGACTTTGGCTCGGGGCGGGCGGGCGCGATGCGCGGCGGGGTTTACACTCATCGAGATCATCATCGTGCTCACCCTCGCCGGGCTGCTCTTGGCGCTGGTGCCGCCGCGGCTGTCCGCGGCCCTGGCGGCAGCCGAGATCAGGAGCGCCGCGCGCGAGCTGGCTTCCGCGTTGCGTTACGCGCGGAGTCGCGCGGTCACCCGCCATGCCGAGGTGCTCTTGACGCTCGATACGGAGCGCCGGCGTTATCGGGTGAGCGGTTCTAGATGGCGGGCGCTGCCCGAAGACCTGCAGGTCAAGCTGACGACCGCGCGCTCCGAACGCCGCTCCCGCGGCGTCGGCTCGATCCGCTTCTATCCCGACGGGACCGGCACCGGCGGGCAGATCGCGCTCGGTTCCGGCGCGCGGCGCTTCATCGTGGACGTGAGCTGGCTGACCGGCCGCATCGCGATCTACACGGGGTCTTCGTAACTTTCTGTTGGGCTTTACATGGCCGAAGCTGAAACTACGCAAGCGCTTCGGTTCTTCGTATACATCGTTGAATCACCATCTGCGCCAGATATCTATCACGGGCGCTCCGAGGGTGCGCTTGTTGCCAAAGCCGTTGAGTTGGATGGAATTCCCTCTGTGACCCGAACTGTCATTAATCCAGTCGCCTTCGATGGCGCACTAAGAATTGGCCTTCCTGAAGTAAGGCATACCCGGATCGCCTACCTATTCTTCATTTGAGTGCTCACGGCGCGACCCAATGGGCGGCGTAACGCCGCCGGTAGCCGGGTTGGGGTAATATCAAAATACGACTGGTTCGATGAGGGCGAGCCTGCGGAATATGAAAAGGAGAAGTAGCCGGCACCATTAGGTCGGGTTAGGGTAGGCCGCGCATCCGTCCATTCAGACGCCGATCACATCAGACGGTCATCACGCGGATCAGATCGGTGCCGCCGGCCCGCTGGGCATGGCCCGCGGTCGCTACCACGATGTCCCCGGCCCGCACATAACCCAATGACGCGGCCTGCCCGATGGCGAACGCGATCCTCGCCTCGTCGGTACCTTCTCCTGCGCACAAGAGCGGCAAAACGCCCCAATTCATGGCGAGCTTCCTGGCGACGCGCGGTGAAGCGGTGATCGCGAGGATCGGGCAATCGGGGCGGTGCTTGGAGACGAGCCTTGAGGTGAAGCCCGTCTCGGTGAGGCTGAAAATGGCAGCCGCCGCCAACTGCCGCGCCATGGCGACCGACGCCTGGCTGACGGCCTCCGTCACCACGTTGGAGGGGTGCGGTAGGATCTTTTGGAGGTAACCGTACTCGCGCAGGTGGGCCTCGGCCCGGAGTGCCAGCTCGGCCATGGTGCGAACGGATTCCACGGGGAACTTCCCGGCCGCGGTCTCTCCGGAGAGCATGATCGCCGAGGTGCCGTCGAGGATGGCATTGGCGACATCACTCGCCTCGGCGCGCGTAGGGCGGGGATGGATCTCCATGGATGCCAGCATCTGCGTCGCGGTGATGACCGGTTTGCCGTTCATGACCGTAGTATGGATCATGTGCTTCTGCGTCGCCGGGACCTCGGCCAAGGGCAGCTCGACGCCGAGGTCGCCGCGCGCCACCATGATCCCGTCGGCGGCCTGCACGATCGCGTCGAGGTTGGCGAGCCCGGCCCGGTTCTCGATCTTGGCGATGATCGGGATGGCGGTGCCGTGCTCGCGGAGCACCTCTCGGATCCCCTCGACATCACCGGCGCTCTGTACGAAGGACGCGGCGATATAGTCCACGTCCGCCTCCGCTGCGAAGCGGATCTCGGCCGCCAGCAGCTCGCGATCGTGTCCGTCCAAGACAGAGCGTGGGAGCGGTGTGGCCGGCAGGTTTACCCCTTTGTGGTCGCGTAGCGTCGCCCCGGCGATGACTTTGCAGCGCACAGAGTCAGCACCTGTCGATTCCACCTCCAACTCGATGGCGCCGTCGTCGAGCAGGATCGGCGTCCCGCAGGTGACCTCCTCGGGTAGCCTTCGGCAGGAAACGGACACACCCTCGATATCTCCCACGCGACCGTCCGTATAGAGCGTGAAGCGCGTGCCGGGGGTGAGGGTCACGGCGCCACCCATCACCTTGCCGGTGCGGATCTCGATCCCGCGAGTGTCCGCCATCACGGCGATGTTCGCGCCTTTCCGCTCCGCGGCCGCACGGATGCGGGAGATGCGGTCCAGATGGTCCGCGAAGGTGCCGAAAGACAGGTTCAATCGGGCCACGTCCATGCCCGCCGCGATCATGCCCTCCAGGGTCTCGATGGCGTCGGACGCGGGGCCTACGGTCGCGATGATCTTGGTCTTGCGGAGTCGAGGGGCTGTCATAGGCGTACGGGTAGTGGAAACTGTTTGGAAGATGAGGGAACGCGCGGGCTCCGGAGGCGTTGCCGTATTTCAGGCTTCCAGGAGTAGCGATGGAATGTCCCGCGCCGCACGCGTCGATATCCGCGTCGGCAACTCGTTCCCGAATGAAGGCGAATAGCGTGTGAGAAGAAAATGAGGGCCGGCCCGAAGGCCGGCCCTCGACGGTGGGGTTGCTAGAGGCCCTGGGTCGGGTCCTTGAAGATATCGCCGTCCGATTCCTCAATGCCCGTGCGACCGTCGATAGATCTCAAGAACGCCAAGAGATCGCTCACCCCTCCCAGGCCCTGGATCGTGCCCCCGCCCGGAAGTTGGTGTAGGGCAAAAACCTGCTCCAATGTCTGCGCTGCCCCGTTGTGGAAGTAGGGGGCGTGGAAGCTCGTGCTGAGCAGCGAGGGGACGTTGAACCCGAGCGTCCCGAGGGCCTGCTGGCCGATCGCCGCACCGGTGCCTCGGACCTCGATCGCACCGCTTGGATCGAACGTCCCGATAGGTTCCAGGAACCTCAGGATCCCGCCATCGACGGCTGGATCCGCATAAGTCTCGATCTGAACCCCGGTGGCAACGATCCCCGGATCACGTGGTGCCAGAGCGGGCGGCGGGGTAAAGGACGGATTGTCGGAATAGAGGACCTGGCTCTTGGTCCACTTGGCCCCGCCGTGGCAGGAGGCGCACTGGGCCACGAACACGGTACGGCCGGCATTGACCGCCGCGGCATTGCCCTGTGGCACGTTCAACGGCCGTACGGTCTGGGCCCACAGCGTCTCGAAGTCGAGCGCCTCGCTCGCGCCCTGGGAGATGCCGTGGTCGTAGACCGCCGGGTTGGGTGCACCACTACCGAGCGGCGGGCACCCGATCGCCGTGTTGGTCGCGCCTCCCGCAAAGCCGGTACCGCACTGAACGTTGCGCGAGTTGTTGTTGAAGTCCGTGACGCTGTCGCGCGCGGCGCTAAAGTTGTTGATGCGGGTGTCGTGCGCCCCGTTGATCTTGGAGTACAGGGCGTCGAGCGGCAGGGTGTTGCGCGGGCCGTCGGCGAAGATCCAGGTGACGCCGTCGGCGAGCCCCGCCGGGTGGCAGGAGCCGCAAGAACTGATTGCATCGCTCGATTGCTTGCCGCGGAAGGCGAGCGGGTCGAGGGTGACGATGTTCTGCCCAACCAATCCGTTGTCGGGGACCCCGAGGGCCGTGAAGAAGACGAGCTTGCCGAGCTCTACGGCGTGCTCGTGGCTACCGGGTTTTGGCGGCTCGGACGAGGCGACATCCCGTCTGATCGTCGTGCCGGCGCGGATGTCGAGCACCGAGACGGAGTGGCCGACCTCGTTGTTCACATAGGCGAAGCGTCTGCCGAGCACGATCCCGGTCGGGATGTTGCCGGTCTCGAAGCGCACGACATTGGGCGCACCGACATTGAGCTGGCCGCCGGCGGCAGGCAACGTGGCTCTTAGCACGTAGTTGCCGCCACGACTCACGATGAAGAAGGTCCTTCCGTTCGGCGTCGCGTCGATGGCCACGATGTCGTTGCCGAACAGCTTGCCGAGACGGCCGGTCGTCGTATCGCCATTGATCCCTACGTTGAGGTTTACGTGTTCGGCCTGGTTCTCGGCGGGCGTGCCGGTGGTGTTGACCACATGCACGAGCGCTTGAACGTTGGTTCTGAAGTTGACTGGCGGTTCCGGCTGGGCCCCGATGTTCGGCAGGAACAGCCGATTGCCGCGGATCAACGCCGAAAAGAACTGGTTCGGGAATACCGCCTGGGGGTTGTTGACGATCACAACACTTCCTGCGGCCGCGGTGGGGTCGGGGCAGAAAGTGTTGTTCACCGCGTTCGCGTTCAATTGTTGGCAGAACATGGTGCGGTTGGCGGTGAAACCGCTGTCTTGGAGTGGTGCCAGGGTGGTCGTGGTGATGTTGTTCGGGCTGTTCACCCGGAAGGACCGCACGATGCCCTGCTTGCCGTCGTCGAAACCTTCGCCCGGGCCATTTGGGATCAAGCGGCCGTAGAAGTCGGTGACCAATACGCGCTCGTTGTTTCCGGGGCCGTCGGTTATCGCGATGGCGAAGGGGTTGAAAAGGCTTCCACCGACCCTGAGGTCGACGGTATTGATGACCCGACGCGAACTCGTATTGATGACCGAAACGGTCCCGGCGGTGTGGTTGGCGACGAACAACCGCTCGCCGTTCGGGGTCATGGCGCAGCCCCTGGGCTCGGTGCCGACCGGGATCGTCCTGATGACCCGGCGGGTGGCCGGCGAGATCACCGACACGGTGCCGTCGGCGCCGTTGGTGACGAAGATATCACCGCCGCGCGGGTCCACGGCGACACAATAGGGCTCCTGGCCCACCGGGATCTCGGCGACCTTCCTGAGGCTCCGACCTCCGCCCCGGACGTCGAAGAGCGTCACGCTATCGGCCTCGTGGTTGACATTGACCAGGCGCGTGCCGTTCCCTGTCAGTGCGATATTGGTCGAGCGTGTGGGTGCCGCTTGGCTGGCCGGCCAGATGCCGAGGAGCGTCAGGCTACCGAGTGCAACGATGGCGGCGCGGGTACGTCGCCGGCCGGTTGTGGCTGAGACGTGATACATGGTTACTCTCCCCGAGTGTTGAAGTATCGTTGACAGACTGTTTTCCCGAAACAGTATCGGGTCCAGGAACTCGTTCTTACAGCCTAGCAGACTATCAGCCTAACAGGCTATAAGGCATGTCCATGACCGCCTGGGGACGACCGCCTGTGCCGCGCGCCCAGCGGCGGGAGCGCCCGCCTATTGGTTATTTCCCGCCGGGGCGAGGAAAGGTTCAATCGAAGGGCAACGCCGGCGCGCCGTGCCAGGGGTAACCGGTAACCGGTAACGCATGGGAGAACTGAGCTATACTGCGTGACGACGCACCGAGGCGGGGAATTCCGATGGGCCTCCCGCCGGGCGGCCCCTGAACACTCGGCAGCGGGGCCAGACCGGGATAGCACGTGGAGACGCAAGACCTCAAGAAGGCGGGCCTCAAGGCCACCCTGCCGCGCATCCGCATCCTCCACATCCTGGAGAGCTGCGAACGGCGCCACCTGAGCGCGGAAGAGGTCTACAAGGCCCTGCTCGACGCCGGGGAGGACGTGGGATTGGCGACCGTATACCGCGTCCTCACGCAGTTCGAGGGCGCGGGGCTCGTGATCCGCCATCACTTCGAGGGCGGACACTCGGTCTTCGAACTGAATCAGGGTGGGCACCACGACCATCTGGTGTGCATCCGCTGTGGGGCCATCGTGGAGTTCATCGACGAGATCATCGAGGGACGGCAGCGCGACATCGCACAGCGGCATGGGTTCTCGATCACCGACCATGCCTTGTATCTCTATGGTCTATGTGGCCGCTGCCAGGCCCACGACCGGGCCCGGGATTAGCCGCCTTGATCGATGCCTGGCGGGATTGCGCCTGGATAGGCTCAGCGCGATAGGCTCAGCGCGCGGCCCGGGACAGCATCTCCTCGGCGTGCCTCAGGGTCTGCGGCGAGATGGTGACGCCGCCCAGCATGCGCGCCAGCTCTTCGATCCGCCCGCGTGCGTCGAGGATCCGCGCCGTGGTCGCGGCCATCCCGCAGCGGGTGCTCTTGGCGACCTGCACGTGCTGGTGCGCCAGCGATGCGACCTGGGGCAGGTGGGTCACGCAGAGCACCTGGCGCTCCCGAGCCAGCCTCCGCAACTCCCGCCCGACGATCTCGGCGACGGCACCGCCGATCCCGGCATCCACCTCGTCGAAGACGAGCGTCGCGATCCCGGCATCGCTCGCGCGCAGCACCTGGATCGCGAGGGAGAGCCGGGACAGCTCCCCGCCGGAGGCCACCTTACCCAAGGGGCGCGACGCCTGGCCGGGGTTGGCCGTGACCATGAATTCGACACGGTCGAAACCCGCGGGAGACGGCGAGGCATCCGAGACCGCCGTCACCGTGATCTCGAACGCGCCATCCGGCATGCCGAGCGCGTGCAGATTGCGGGTCATGGCGGTGCCCCACTCGACCGCCGCCCGTGCCCGGCGGCCGTGCAGGACCTGCGCGGCCTCGCGGTAGGCCGCGAGCGCCTGCATCGTGCGGGTCTCCATCGCTGCGATCCCCGCGGCGCGGCCCTCCAGGGCCTCGAATCGGGCCCGTAGCTCAGAGAGGCGTGCGGGGAGCCCTTGCGCCCGGAGGCCATGTTTGCGCAAGAGGTCATGAATCGCCGCGAGACGCGACTCCAAGCGTTCCAGCGCGCCCGGATCGGCCGCCATACCGTCGAGGTACTGGCTGAGCGCCTGGTCCGCCTCGCTCACCTGGATGGCGGCGCCCTCGATGAGATCGCTGATCCCTTTTAGCTCGGCATCGAAGCTCAAAGGTCCTTTGAGTGCCCGGATGGCACGGTGGAGCACGGATCCGGCAGCGATATCCGGGCCGTCTCGATCGCCGCTACCCCGGCCCAGGAGGCCAAGCGCCAGCTCGCAGCCCTCGGCGATCCGCGCCAGGTGGGCGAGCCGGGTATGCTCGCGTTCCAGTCGGTCCATCTCGCCGTCCCCGAGACCGAGCTCCTCGATCTCCTGGACCTCGTGACGTAGCCGATCGCGCTCGCGCTCGACATCGAGGTCAGCGCTGGCCGCGAGCGCGGACAGGCCGTTCTGCGCCTCTTGCCACTCCCGGTGATGGGCGCGCACGGCGGCCAGGGGCTCGGCGCACTGGCCGAGCTCGTCCAGCACCTCGCGCTGCACCTCGGGCCGGATCAGCGACTGGTGGGCATGCTGGCCGTGGATGTCGACCAGGGCTTCTCCCAAGGTCTGGAGGAGGCGGGCGGTGGCGGGCGCCCCGTTGATCCAGGCCCGCGACCGGCCGTCCGCTTCCACATGGCGCGTGACGATGCATTCGCCCCCTTCCGCGGCGATGCCTTGGGCTTCGAGGAGGCAGAGCGCTTCTCGAGTCCGCGCCAGGTCGAATATCGCGCACACGGTGGATTTGCGGCAGCCGTTGCGGACCACTCCCGGATCGGCGCGGTCGCCGAGCACGAGTCCCAGGGCATCGACCACGATGGACTTGCCGGCGCCGGTCTCGCCGGTGAACACCGTCATTCCCGGCCCGAGGTCGAGGTCGAGCCGTTCCACGACGGCGAAATCCTCGATATGCAGATGCCTCAGCAACCGGGCCCTCGCGGCGCTACGTCACCGACCGCACGCTAACCCCATTGCAGCTTGGCGCGCAGTGCCGCGAAGTGGTCATGCCCCGCGGGGTGGACCAGGCGTACCCGCCCTTTGCCCTTTTCTACCGATACGCGATCGCCCGGGTGGAGGATCTCGCCGATCTCGCCGTCACAGGTCAGTCGGGCCTGATCCGGCTCGGGGGTCTTGACCTCGATCTCGATGCGGTCGTCCCCGCCCACCACGATCGGCCGGTTGCTCAAGCTGTGTGGGCACAGCGGCACGATCACCAGCGCATCGAGCGCGGGGTGCACGATAGGTCCCCCGCAGGACAGGGCGTAGGCGGTGGAGCCCGTGGGAGTGGAGACGATGATGCCGTCGGAGCGCTGGCTGTGGACGAAATCGTCATCGACATAGGTATCCAGCGTGATGAGGCGTGCGGTACCCCACTTGTGGATGACGACGTCGTTGATGGCATCGCGGCGTTCCACGTGCTGCCCGCCACGCATGACCACAGCGCGCAGGATCAGGCGTTTCTCTTCGACGAAATCCCCGCGCAGGATGGCGGCAAGGCGTTCCTCGACTTCCTCGGGTGCGATGTCGGCGAGAAAGCCCAGGTGGCCCATGTTGACGCCCAGGAGGCGCACATCGTAACTCGAGATCAGATGCGCGGCCCGCAGGAGTGTCCCGTCCCCGCCGACCGCGATCACGAGGTCGCAGTCGTCGCCCACCAAGGTGGCCCGTGACGCCGATCCGCCGCCCTCGAGGAGGGTGACACAGTGCTCGTCGAGCCGGACCTCGATCCCGAAGCGCGTCAGGAGATCGATCAAGACCCTGAGCGTCGCGGCGACGCGGGCGTCCCCCGGTTTGGCGACCAGGCCGACTCGTCTAAACATCGTGGATCGAAAGGTCGTGGGTCGAAAGGTCGTCATCGAGGTTGGGCCTCGCGCGCGCCAGGGTGAAACTTATAGAGTGAAAACTTATCACGTCACCTGCCTATCTCACAGGGGGGGACCCGTGCCGAGCGCTACCGGCCTACGGGGCGTTTTGCGCTCCCGGTTGGGCGGTGCTAAATTGCATCGGCCCGTCGACAGGGGCGCGCGCCATCGGCAGGAAGCGGTGGCGCGAAGCACACAGACTCGGATTGATCAGGCAATCGATGGCCTCGGAGCAAAAAAAAAGCGCCGTGTTGTCGGCGCGGGCCCAAAAGCTGTTCCGGCTCCTGGTCGAGCGCTACATCAGCGACGGCCAGCCGGTCGGGTCGCGCACCTTGGCGCGCGGTGGGGAGCTAGATTTGAGCCCGGCCACGATCCGCAACGTCATGGCCGACCTCGAGGACATGGGTCTCATCCGCGCCCCGCACACCTCGGCCGGCCGGGTGCCCACCACCCGCGGCTTCCGCTTGTTCGTCAGCAGCCTGTTGCGATGCCGGGAGCTGTCGATGAGGGAGGTCGAGCACGTGTGCCAGGGCCTGTCCACGCCGGAGGGGGTCCAACGGCTCCTGGAGAAGACCTCGACCATGCTCTCGGAGATCAGCCGCTTCGCGGCGGTGGTCATGGCCCCGCGCACCGAGCACCGCTCGTTCCGCCACGTCGAGTTCCTGAACCTGTCGGAGAACCGGGTGCTCGCCATCCTGGTGTTGAACCGCAACGAGGTCCACAACCGTATCATCGAGTCGGAGCGGCGTTATTCCCCGGCCGAGCTGACCCAGGCCGCCAATTACCTCAATGAGGCCTTCGCCGGGCGGGCGCTGGACGCGGTGCGTACCCGGATACTGACCGAGATGACCGTGGCCCGCGAGGAGATGAACCGCATGATGCAGACGGTCGTGGAGATGGCCGACAAGACCTTCGATGCCATGAAGTCTGGCGACGATTACGTGTGGGCCGGCCAGACCAACCTCATGGGCATCGAGGCCTGGGCCGACATGGGCAAGCTGCGGCAGCTGTTCGAGGCCTTCAACGAGAAGCGCGTGATCCTGCACCTGCTTGACCAGGCCCTCACGGCCGAGGGCGTCCAGATCTTCATCGGCGAGGAATCGGGCTATGAGCTTTTGGAGGACTGCAGCATCGTGACCTCGACGTATTCGACCGACGGTCGGGTGATCGGCGTGCTCGGCGTCATCGGGCCGACGCGCATGCCCTACGAGCGGGTCATCCCCATCGTCGATCTCACCGCCCGGGCGCTCGGCCTGGCCTTGAAATCCCTGCACTGATCCCCATCTCGTCGCGGCGAGCCCCGAGCGGGGGCACCGGTGACCCAAAGGCCTTGCGAGGGGGGTGCGCGTGACCCAAGAAGAAACGTCTCAGGAAACGGCCGGCACGGCGGCGAACGGGGAAGCCCAGTTGCCCGAGGCGCTGCAGGCGGCCCTGGACGCGGCCAATGCCAGGGCCGATGAGTATCGGAACGATGCGCTGCGGGCTCGCGCCGAGCTCGATAACGTGCAGAAACGCACCGCCCGCGAGATCGCCAACGCCCACAAGTACGCCCTGGAACGTTTCTTGACCGATCTCCTGCCCGTCAAAGACAGCCTCGATCTTGGGTACGCGGCGGCCACCGGGTCCTCGGACATCGCAACCCTGCGCGAGGGCATGGAACTGACCCTGAAGCTGCTCGATGCGGTTCTGGAGAAACACGGCGTCCAGGGCCTCGATCCGGTCGGCGAGCCGTTTAACCCGGAGCTGCATCAGGCCATGAGCGTGCAGGAATCCACCGAGATCGCGCCGGGCACGGTGGTGACGGTCGTCCAGAAAGGCTATGTGTTGAACGGGCGTCTCTTGCGGCCCGCGATGGTGATCGTCGCCAAGCGTCCGGCCGAGGACGGAGATGCTGCGGGGAGCGACTCACTCGAGGCTTGAAATCATGTGGCGCGCCTCCATTTCTCCCCCCTGATCCAGACAATCATCTGAGCGGAGACTAGGAAAATGGGAAAGATCATCGGCATCGACCTCGGCACCACCAATTCCTGTGTCGCCATCCTGGAGGGCGGCAAGCCCAAGGTCATCGAGAACAGCGAAGGCGGTCGGACGACGCCTTCCGTCGTGGCCTTCACCCCGGAGAACGAGGTCCTGGTCGGTCAATCCGCCAAGCGCCAGGCGGTCACCAACCCCCACAACACCCTGTTCGCCGTGAAACGCCTCATCGGACGGCGCTATAACGAGGACATCGTCCAGCGCGACATCAAAATGGTGCCGTACAAGATCGTGCGGGCCGAGAACGGCGATGCCTGGGTCGAGGCGGGCGGGAAGAAGGTAGCCCCGCCGGAGATCTCGGCGCGCGTCCTCATGAAGATGAAGAAGACCGCCGAGGATTATCTCGGCGAAGCGGTCAAGGAGGCGGTCATCACCGTGCCGGCCTACTTCAACGACTCCCAGCGCCAGGCCACCAAGGATGCCGGGCGCATCGCGGGCCTCGAAGTCAAGCGCATCATCAACGAGCCCACCGCGGCCGCGCTCGCCTATGGCATGGACAAGAAGCGCGGCGATGTTAAGCTCGCCGTCTATGACCTGGGCGGCGGCACCTTCGACATCTCGATCATCGAGATCGCCGAGGTGGATGGCGAGCACCAGTTCGAGGTGCTCTCCACCAACGGGGACACCTTCCTGGGCGGCGAGGACTTCGATCTCCGCATCATCGATTTCCTGGCCGACGAGTTCAGGAAGGATCAGGGCGTTGATCTGCGCAAGGACCCCCTGGCGCTGCAACGCCTCAAAGAGGGTGCCGAGAAGGCCAAGATCGAGCTGTCCTCGAGCCAGCAGACGGACATCAATCTGCCCTACATCACGGCCGACGCGAGCGGCCCCAAGCACCTCAATGTGCGCTTGACGCGCGCCAAGCTCGAGGCGCTGGTGGAGGACATCATCATGCGCACCGTCGAGCCCTGCAAGACCGCGCTCAAGGACGCCGGGCTCGCCGCCTCGGATATCGGTGAGGTGATTCTGGTCGGCGGCCAGACCCGCATGCCCAAGGTCCAGGAGCTGGTGAAGTCGCTGTTCGGCCGCGAGCCGCGCAAGGACGTCAACCCCGACGAGGTCGTGGCCGTGGGGGCCGCGATCCAGGCCGGGGTGCTCGGGGGCGAGGTCAAAGACGTGCTCCTGCTCGACGTCACGCCCCTGTCGCTCGGCATCGAGACCTTGGGCGGGGTCATGACCAAGCTCATCGAGAAGAACACGACCATCCCGACCAAGGCTTCCCAGGTCTTTTCCACGGCGCAGGACGGCCAGACGGCGGTGACGGTCCACGTCCTTCAGGGCGAACGCGAGATGGCCTCGGCCAACAAGTCGCTGGGGCGCTTCGACCTCGGCGACATCCCGCCCGCGCCGCGCGGCGTGCCGCAGATCGAGGTCAGCTTCGACATCGACGCCAACGGGATCCTGAATGTCTCGGCCAGGGACAAGGCCACCGGCAAGAAGCAGTCGATCGTGATCAAGGCCTCGAGCGGTCTGTCGGAGGATGAGATCCGCAACATGGTCAAGGATGCCGAGGCGCACCGCGAGGAGGACAAGCGCTTCCAGGAGCTGGTCGGCGCCCGCAACCACGCGGATAGTTTGATACACGCGGCCCAGAAGTCGCTGAAGGACCTCGGCGACAAGGTCACGGCCGAGGAGAAGCGCGACATCGAGGCGGCGATCGAGGACCTGAAGGGCGTCTTGAACGGCGACGACAAAGCGGCGATCGAGAGCAAGAGCGAGCGCCTGGCGGAGGTCGCCGGCCGGCTCGCGGAACGCGCTTACAAAGAAGCCGGGGCCCAGGCACAGACAGAGACGCCGCCACCACCGCCCGGCGGGGGTAGCGGCAAGGCCCGCGATAACAACGTCGTAGACGCCGACTTCGAGGAAGTGAAGGACAAGAACTAAGCCGTTCGTTCGAGGCGGGCGTCGAACAGATGGCCAAGCGCGATTATTACGAGGTGCTCGGGGTCGCCCGCAACGCCACGGAATCCGATCTCAAGAAGGCCTATCGCCGCCTAGCGATGAAGCACCACCCGGATCGCAATCCGGGCGACAAGCACGCCGAAGGGCATTTCACCGAGGCCAAGGAGGCCTATGAGGTGCTCACCGATGCACGCAAGCGCGCGGCCTACGACCAGTTCGGGCACGCCGCGGTCGACCCGTCGGCGGCGGGGGGCGGTTTTGCCGGAGCAGGGGGCTTCGGCGACATCTTCGACACCGTGTTCGGCGACATCTTCGGCGGTGCACGCCGCGGTGCTCAGGCCCAGCACGGCGCAGACCTCGCCTATGACCTCGATCTCTCGCTCGAAGAGGCGGCCGCGGGCACCTCGGCCAAGATCGAGGTCCAGACGGTCGTCGCCTGCCGCACCTGTCACGGCTCGGGCGCCCGGCTCGGTACGACGCCGGTGACCTGCTCCACCTGTGGTGGGCACGGGCAGGTGCGGATGCAGCAGGGGTTCTTCTCGATCCAGCAGACCTGCCCGCGCTGCCGCGGCACCGGCAAAATGGTGCGTGATCCCTGCGCCACCTGCTCGGGGCAGGGGCGGGTCCGGGACCGCAAGACCCTGTCGGTCAAAGTCCCCGCGGGTGTCGATACCGGGGACCGCATCCGGCTCGCCGGGGAGGGGGAGGCCGGGCCCAGCGCCGGCGCGCCGGGCGATCTCTATGTCACCATCCATGTCAAGAAGCACCCCATCTTCACCCGCGAAGATTGTGACCTCTACTGTGAGGTCCCCATTAGTTTTGTCACCGCGGCCCTGGGCGGAGAGCTGGACGTACCGGCCCTCGATGGGCGTTTCGTGCTCAAGATCCCGCCCGAGACCCAGACCGGCCGGGTGTTTCGCATGAAGGGCAAGGGGGTCAAATCGGTGCGCGGGCACCGCGTCGGAGATCTCTTGTGCCGAGTAGCCGTCGAGACGCCGATCCATCTCGGCCGCGAGCAGAAGGATCTGTTACGCGAGTTCGAGCGCTCGCTCGCGGGAGCCGAGGGCCGCCATAGCCCCAAGACCAGCTCGTGGTTGGACGGCGTCAAGCGCTTCTTCGAGGACATGAAGCTCTGATTGATTGAAGTTCTGATTGATAAATGGGGCTGATTGATAATGGGCCGATGAGCGCCGGGCCCATCCGCATCGCCATCGCCGGGGCCGCCGGTCGCATGGGGCGGTGCGTGATCGATCTATGCCGGGAGAGCCCCGATCTCGCCATCACCGCGGCCCTCGAAACGGAGGGATCCCCGCATCTTGGGCGCGACGCCGGTGTCGTAGCGGGCGGGGAGGCGATCGGTGTCCCGGTGACGGGGAAGATCCACGACCCCCCGGAGCAAGAGATACACAAGGGCTTCGATGTCCTCATCGATTTCACGGCGCCGCAAGCGACCCTCGAACACCTGGCCTTTTGCCGTCGAGCCGGGCGGCGCATGGTGATCGGGACTACCGGCCTCACCGAGGAGGATCGAGCGGCGGTGGTCGAGGCGTCTGCGGAGTGCGCCATCGTGATGGCCCCGAACATGAGCGTCGGGGTGAATCTCTGTCTCAAGCTCCTTCAGATCGCCGCGCGCGCCCTGGGTGACGATTACGATGTCGAGATCGTCGAGGCCCATCACCGCCATAAAGTCGATGCTCCCTCGGGCACGGCGCTACGGATGGGCGAGGTCGTGGCCGCCGCCTCGGGCCGGGACCTCGAAGACTGCGCCGTCTACGCCCGCCACGGGATGGTCGGCGAGCGCCCCCAGAGGGCCATCGGTTTCGCAACCCTGCGCGCCGGCGACATCGTCGGTGAGCACAAAGTCCTCTTCGCCGGCCAGGGCGAGCGCATCGAGATCGCCCACCTCGCCACCAGCCGTACGGTGTTCGCGCGCGGGGCGCTACTCGCGGCGCGCTGGGTCATGGACCGGGGACCTGGTCTCTACGATATGCAGGATGTATTGGGGCTCAAGGCGATCTGAGACCCTGATCTCCCCGGTAACGCGGACCGGGCGGCGGGCAAGGTATTAGAGCGCGAGCTGCGGCAGCGGTTCGCGCCGCCATAGCCGCGGTACGCGACGGCGCTGATTCGACCTGTTCGGCGCTGCACGGAAGAACCGGTAGTGGTTCGGGGATGTCTACTCGGACCCTGACCTGCACATTTGGCCGACAGAGCCTTTAGTGACATCGTGTCAGGGTGGCGAAGCAGAATGAAACCAAACAGTACACGAGGAAATAAGCCATGAAACGCAAATAGGACTTTTCCCGTGCCACCCGCGGGAAGTTCTACCACAAGGGGGGCGGAGTTGAGACTGCCCATTTATCTGGACACGAAGATGCGCGCACGTGAGGTACTCCATGATACGAGTTCGCCCATGCAGCTACGTCAGCAGACGCCTACTCTACCCTGATCATAAGGGATCCACTGGGTCTTGGTTTTTTGACGCGCTACGATATGCAATAAGCGAGCGTAGGGTGCGCTGTGCGCACGCGGAATGGCGTGGAGGTTCCGAC
This sequence comes from Pseudomonadota bacterium, assembly GCA_030860485.1. Taxonomy (NCBI): domain Bacteria; kingdom Pseudomonadati; phylum Pseudomonadota; species Pseudomonadota bacterium. The sequence goes on from JALZID010000170.1 coordinate 29,307, forward strand.
CGGTTACGGTGAACCCAACGCTCGGTCCGCGTGCGCACACGCAAACGGCTCCGTGCACACCCTACGACTTGCCGTCATCCCGCTGGCGTAGGATGTGGTGGACGAAGGGGACAGTATCGTACGCGGGCTGTGAATCAACAGATGAAAAGTGTAGTACGGGAAATCCGCACGCTACGTTCGGTGCGAGCCAGGGGCGGGGGACCCGCTCCGGCGACCCGGTGGCCGCCGGCGTCCGTACCGCGGAAATGCCATGAGATTTCCGTCCTATAGTAGACTCAGTCCGAGGTAATACCCATGGAGTTTACTGCTGTCTTTGAAAGAGTGTCGGAAGGCTATATTGCTTTCGTCGAGGAATTGCCAGGTGCGAACACTCAAGGCGATACCCTTGAAGAAGCACGTGAGAATCTAATGGAGGCGATCCAGCTAGTCTTGGAAGCCAATCGCGCTTTGGCGGAGGAATCTATTAGGGGCCGGAAGGTTCTGAAAGAGCGTCTTACCACCGCGGGTTCATGAAGCGCCGAGATCTTATCCAGCACTTGGAGCATCATGGGTGTGAGTTCTTCCGAGAGGGTAGCAAGCATACGGTCTATGTCAATCGGGCTACCCGGAAGTCAACCACAATTCCGCGGCATCGTGACATCAATGAGTACCTTGCAAAGCGGATCTGCAAGGATCTAGATGTTCCGCAACCATGAGCCCGCGTAAGATGCGGTGAGCGAAGGGAACCGCATCGGTCGCGAAAAGAGCTGGGCGAGGGAAGGTGATCGAGGACCGAATAACCTTCCATGCGTTCAGGCGGCGAGGAATCTATCCCGGAGGATTGGGGTGGCGAGGACGTCTTGCGGCAGGGGAGTAACGCGAGCGATGCGGTTCCCTTGGTTCACCGCATCCTACGTGTGCTATACTTTGGTTCACAATGGCATGCGCCGCGTCACAGCGAAGCGGTTTCATACAGCGTCTATTGGGTAACAGTTTTGTATCGATTCCACCGTCTCATGCGCGGTCTTTATATTCGCTGTTAATCCTCCAACTGTCGCGTTCAGACTTCGAAGCCCCGGAACTCAATCGCCGAACCCGACCCCGACCCCTACGCCGAAGTGGATGTCGGGGCCCGTATCGCGGCGATAGTAGTCCGGCTCGTCCGGCCAGAGGTAGAGGGTCTGGGATTGGACCACAGGGAAGGTGTATGGGCGCTCGCCCAGCGGGCGCTCCATGGGGTTTATCGAGGCTGCCGTAGACCGTGACGTCCCGGCTGGGGCGATAGATGGCGGGATCGAGGAAGCCCTCGACGCGGACCATGAACCGGCCCAGAGAGTCGTCGGCAGCGACCGGCTCGCCATCGCTCTCCAGCGTCTTACCGAGGATCTCTATCAAGGTGTCGTTCTCGCGGTTCTTGACGGAGACGATGGTCCCGCCCCAGCGCACGCGCACCCCCTCGAACGCACGCACCTTTTCACGGGCCTCGCTAAGGGGCGGGCTGCCCGGGGGGACTCGCGGATCTCGATGGGCACGGTGCTCTGGCAAGCACTGAGCGACAACAGCAGGGTCAGACCTAAAGGGTACCGTAGGGAAATCATGGCAGCACACCTACATGATCGCCGACTGGGCTCATCAAGCTACGACTTGCGCCGTGGATCTTAGTTCGTAGGTAGACCGCACGCGACCTGCGCGTCGGGCCTCGAGCAGAGATGGAACCCATCGTGCGCCCTATCTTGGGGCCAGCGCCCCCAGGTCCTGCACGGCGAAGCTCCATACCACCGCGATGGCGTCGCGGGCGATCGAGACCTCGGCGTCGCTCCATTCCGGCGGGTGTGCGAACGCCGTGGAGGCGGGCGCCAACAGCTTTCAGCGCGAGGAGCATCACGCGGCGTCGACCCATGCTCAGAACGAGAGGCTCAGGGTGACGCGCGCCGAGCGCGGCTCGACCGGATGGAAATGGATGTCGTCCACGCCTGCGGCGGGCTCCCCCGCCAGGCGCGACGTGTAGAAATACTCGATGTCGCTGTCCTCGGAATCGAGGAGGTTAAAAATCTCGACGCCGAGGCGCAGGTCCTCACGGAGCTTGTAGCCGACGTCGGCGTTAAGGAGCGTGGTGGATGACGAGCGCACGCTGTCGTCCTCGATGAGGGGCCGGGGCCCGAAGTAACGCACCCGCAGCCCGCCGAAAAACCCCTTGAGGTCGTCGATCGTGACACCGACCGTGATCACCGTCTCGATGGCGCCCGGGATGTGATGCGCCGCGGGGCCGTCGTCGGAAAAGCGCGCCTTGGAGAAGGAGAAGTCGGCATCAAATGTGAGCCAGGGTAGCGGGCGGTAGTAATTGGTCCACTCGACCCCGTAGCGGCGGCTCGGGCGGTTGGCCTCGGTGGTGCCTGCATCGCCGATGAAGAACAGCTCCGAGTCGAGGTCGAGGAGCCAGAACGACAGGGTGCTGTTGAGGTCCCGGACCAGCGCGGTGCGCAGCCCCATATCGAAACCCTCGGCCCGCACCAGCGGGTCCACCGGCTCGACCGACTCGCCGCTCTTGCGGTCCACCGTGATAGTGGTGCCGCGGGCGTCGTTGCTGTGGAAGCCGTAGCCCAGGTTGATGTAGTACTCGGTATCGAACCAGGGACCGAAGATGAGGGAGAGCTTAGGGCTCGCGAGCCCATCGCTGGCCTCCCTCGCAGGCCCGCCACGGTCCGGAACTTCGGGTGCCAGCGGGTACGGTTCTGGAGGATAGGGCGAGACGCTCACCTGGTCCACGCGGTCCTTCCGTGTGGTCTTGAGCCGTCGGCGTTCGCGGGTATTGAAAAGCCCGACCTTCCCGAGGTCGTCATAGCGGATCTGCAGCCCCACGGTGTTCTCGATGTCGAGCCCGCCCCAGGTGGGAAACCAGGAATGGTGGCCGGAGAGGCCATACACCTGGCGCCGGTCCTCCTGCTCGAATTGGTCGCCGTTCAGCGGATCATCGAGAAAGAAGGTAAAGTTCGAAAAGAGGTTTAGCCTGTAATCGAGGAAATAGCCATGGACATGGGTCGCTGCATCTGCGGTGCTCCGCCGCCATTCCCCGGAGGCGCTGTAGCGATGGGTATGGCCGCCATCGCTCTCACCCAGGGCGCCGAAGCGCCCGATGTCGCTGCGGTCCACGGCGCGGCGCGGTACCTGATCGGTGGCGTTCCAATCCCCGCTGTAGCCCATGGCGGTCAGGTTAAAACCGTTGAGGGTGTCGCGCCGGCTGTAGCGCAGCACCCCGTTATAACGTCGGTACTCGTCGGGATGGTTCCAGGGACCGTCGTTGTCGAAGGCCTCGAAGGCGCCGAGGACCCGCCCGGCCGCGAGCGCGGTCGAGCCAGCCAGGAGGCCGCGGTAGTAGTCGTAGCTGCCGCCCGTGAACTGGACCAGGTTATGCGGGAGCACGTCCGCATAGTCGATGTGGACCGCGCCGGCCGCCGAGAAATCGCCCTCGTCGGCATAGTACGGGCCTTGCGGTAGTCGATGCCGCCGATGATCTCCGGGATCACGAAATTCAGATCGGTGTAGCCCTAGCCGTGGGCGTGGGTGGGGAAGTTCACGGGGATCCCGGCGACCGAGGTGGCGAAGTCGGTGCCGTGATCGAGGTTGAATCCCCGTAGATAGAACTGGTTGGCCTTGCCGGCCCCCGAATGCTGGGTGACGATCACGCCTGGCACGGTCTCCAGGACCTCCCCGGGGCGGAGCAGCGGGCGCGACTCGATCTGCTCGGGTCCGACCGTACCCTCGGTGGCCGAGTCGCCGATCCCGATGAGGGAATCGTAGCGCTCGGTAACCTCGATGGGCGGGAGCTGCACGAGCTCATCGGCACGGGCGGCGAGAGCGAGGCAGAGGCTCAGCAGCGCCCCCCCCGATGAAGGGTCCTGTGAGCCCGGACCGCCGGTGGCCGGTCGTGGGCGGTACCGGCATCGCTTTGGCGCCCAGCTAAATCCCTATGAGTGGGATAAGTTTTCAGGTGTGTTCGGAACGTGGTTTATGTGCGGAATTCGGCGCAATCCACAACATCACCAGGCTCCACAGGACGATGAGGCTCATTCCCGAGAATACGGCGGTTCGGCGGTTTCAATACTCATATCAATCATCCCACAGCAGATGTTCTCACAAGCCCTGACATGGCCGAAGGCTGGAGGGAGCCGTGACTTGCGTCGAAACGAACGAGGCGGTGGTCACAGCCCCGCCATCACCTTCCTGGCCGACTCGAGAGTCGGGGCGATCTCCGTAGGGCCGTGGGCGCTCGAGACGAACCCGGCCTCGAAGGCGGAGGGGGCGAGGTAGATACCTTCGCGCAGCATGCCGTGGAAGAAGCGCTTGAAGCGCTCCTGATCGCAGGCCATGACCTCTGCGAGAGTCGTGATCCTTTCGTCCCGGCTGAAGAAGAGGCCGAACATCCCGCCGACCTGGTTGGTAGTAAACGGGACACCGAGGTCTTCGGCCGCTGTGCGAAGGCCGATCGTCAGGCCTCGAGTGACGCCGCTGAGGCGCTCGAAGAACCCCGGCTCCGCGACGATCCTGAGGGTCGCGAGGCCGGCTGCGAGGGCCACGGGATTGCCGGACAGGGTACCGGCCTGGTAGACGGGTCCGTCAGGCGACAGACGTTCCATGATCCCGGCGCGACCCCCGAAGGCGCCGACCGGCAGTCCGCCGCCGATCACCTTGCCGAGCGTGGTGAGGTCGGGGCCGATCCCGAAGAGCCCCTGGGCACCCGAAAGTCCGACTCGGAAACCGGTCATGACCTCGTCGAAGATGAGCAGGCTGCCGTATTGATTGCAGATCCGCCGTAGCCCCTCCAGGAACCCTGGCAGGGGCGGCACGCAGTTCATATTGCCGGCCACGGGTTCCACGATGACCGCGGCGATGCCGTTGCCCAAGGTGGCGAAGGCGTCTTCCACCGCGTCGAAGTCGTTGTAGGGGAGGGTGAGAGTATGACGCGCCAGGGCTGACGGCACGCCGGGTGAGCTGGGCGTTCCCAGGGTCAGGGCCCCGGAGCCGGCCTTGATGAGCAGCGAGTCGGCGTGGCCGTGGTAACAGCCCTCGAATTTGACGAGGGTATCGCGGCCCGTATAACCGCGGGCCAGGCGGATGGCGCTCATGGCCGCCTCGGTGCCGGAGCTGCAGAGCCGCACGCGCTCGATCGACGGGACCAGTCCGCACAGGGTCTCGGCCATCTGCGTCTCGATCGCCGTGGGCGCGCCGAAGCTGAGCCCGTTCCGGGCCGCCTCGCGCACGGCCTCGACGACCTCGGGATGGGCGTGACCCGCGATGAGCGGTCCAAAGGAGCCGACGTAGTCGATGTAGCGCCGGCCGTCCTCGTCGAAGAGGTAAGCGCCCTGGCCGCGCCGGAAGAATACCGGTGTGCCACCCACCCCCTTGAAGGCGCGGACGGGGGAGTTCACTCCCCCTGCGATGACCCGCCGTGCAAGGTCGAACAGCGCTTCAGAGTGCGACATGGAGGGCTCCGATAGGGTGGTTCGCTTCGAACAATCCGGCATAGCGCCGGGCCGCCGCCCTGGGATCTGCCTCCCTATGATCACGGTTACCGAAGACGCCGCGGATCACCGCCAATAGATCGGCCCCCGCTCCGATCAATCGGCTACCGTTCTCGGGCGTGATCCCCCCGATCGCCACGAGGGGGATAGAGAGTCTGCGCCGGGCCCGACCGAGGAGCGCGGGCTCGGCCCGAACGGCGTCCGATTTGGAGGCCGAGGGATAGAAGCTGCCGAAGGCGACATAGTCGGCGCCGGCTGCCGCGGCCTCCCAGGCCCGGTTGAGGTCGTCATAACAGGACACGCCGATGATCGCGGCGGGTCCGAGGACCTCACGCGCGACTGTGTACGGGACGTCGGATCGGCCCAGGTGCACGCCGTCCGCGCCCACCGTGCGCGCCAGCTCCGGGTCGTCATTGACGATGAACGGCACCGCGCGGCGATGGCAGACCCGTCCTAAGACCAGGGCCTGCCGTCGGCGCTCGTCGGACGGTTTCGACTTGGCCCGATATTGGACCACCACGGCGCCGCCGGCGATGGCCTCGGACACCACCCGCTCGTCGCAGACGCCATCGGCGATCGCGTAGAGACCGCGTCCTGGGAAGGGGTAGGGCATGGGCGGCTCAAACCTCAGGGATGGCTGACTCTGGCGGGCTTATTTTACAGGGGCGCGAGAACTGCGAGAATCTCCAAGGTCGAGGCGACGAGAATGGCAATGAAGCGCTATATGTGTTTGATCTGTGGGTTCATATACGACGAGGCCCAAGGCTGGCCGGGCGACGGCATCGCGCCGGGGACCCGTTGGAAGGACGTCCCGCCCAACTGGGTATGCCCGGACTGCGGGGCGCGCAAGGACGACTTCGAGATGGTGGAGATCTAGAAGGGCTTGACGACCGCGAGTACCACCACGCCGACCAGGATCAAGACCGGGAGCTCGTTGAGCCAGCGATAGAACACGTGGCCATGAGGGTTCCGGTCGTGGCGAAACAGGACCAGCAACCGGCCGAGATAGACGTGGTACCCGATCAGAACGGCGACCAGCGCGAGCTTCGCGTGCAGCCAACCCGCTTGGAGGTAGTGCTCCACGTCGTAGGCCAGGGTCCAGAGCCCGAACAACACGGTCAAGACGGCCCCCGGGGTGGTGATCCCGAAGTACAGCTTGCGCTCCATGACCTCGAAGCGCTCGGTGCTGAGCCGGTCCGCGGCGAGCGCGTGGTAGACGAAGAGGCGCGGGAGGTAGAAGAGGCCGGCGAACCACGTCACCATGAAGACGATATGGAAGGCCTTGGTCCACAACATTTATATATTAAACTCTAGGGACCGGGGTCTAGCCGCCCGGCGGGCTGCCGGCATCCCGAGGCGCGCGGCGGCCGAAGAAGGTAGCGATCGACCAGAAGACCCGCTTGATCCCCCAAAAGATGCGGGGCAGGAGCCAGGCGGAGATCAGCAGAAACAGCACCAGGCCGGCGAGAAACACCGACGGGTGGTGGAGTGCGGTCCAAAGCCCTCCGATGACCAGGAGATCTTCCGAGAGGGAGGCGGCCCAGTTGGTGAAGGGCTCGGGCGTGGTGTTGATGAGGACGCGACTGCCGGCCTTCACGGCATGGCTGCCGGCCGCGAGCGTGCCGCCGATGAGGAGGGCGGCGATCTCGGCCGGCTGGCTGACATCCCCCACCGCCCCGGCCGCGAGCACGGCGCCGGCCGGGATGCGGATGAAGGTGTGCACGACATCCCAGCCGGTGTCCACGCCCGGAGTCTTATCGATGAAGAACTCGATGCCGTACATGACGCCGGCTGCGACGAGCACCAGCGGATCGGTCAGGATCTGAAGTTCGGGAGGGAGGGCGATATGGCCGGTCGTCCCCAGGTAACCCAGCGTGAGGATCGCGGCATACAGGTTGAGGCCGCTGGCCCAGCCCACGCCCATGGTCAAGGCAATGGTGTCGATGATCTCCATGCCCGGTGTCTCGTGGCCTGGGACAGGCCGTCGGTTGGGCCATCCTACCCGCATCGGGCGCGAACACAAGCCACCATCCACAATGCACTGCAACATCGTGATCGCGCCAAGTTTTTCACCACGACCGGTTGACATGGCTCTCTCACCGCACTATCCTATGACACATTCGTGGCTGGTGCGCATCGATCCCCGGCCGCGACAGGGCTAGAACAATAACTATAAAAGAGACTTGAAGCGGCTTCGGCCGCTTTTTCTTTTCTGGCTTGCGTGCAGAGAAGGCGGGTGCTCGCCGGGCGGGGGACGGGGTGTGATCGACGTCGGGATCGTGGGCGGTACGGGCTATACCGCGGCCGAGTTGGTGCGCCTGCTCGCCGGGCACCCCGGCGTCCGGTTACGGGTCGTGACCTCGCGCGCCGCGGCCGGCACGGCGGTCGCGGAGGTCTTTCCCCACCTCCGCGGCCGGGTCGATCTGGTCTTTTCGCCGCATACCCCTGAGATCCTGACCCAGTGCCGGGTGGTGTTCTTGGCGACGCCCAACGGTACGGCGATGACCCTCGTTCCGGCGCTCCTCGAGGCCGGCGTGCGTGTGGTGGACCTGTCGGCGGACTTTCGCCTTCGCGACCCGGTGGCGTTCGAGCGCTGGTATGGGATGCCCCATGCGTGCCCGGATCTCTTGACCGACGCCGTCTATGGACTGCCGGAGCAAAACCGCGAGGCCACCCGGGAGGCGCGCCTGATCGCCAATCCAGGCTGTTATCCCACGGCTGTCCTGCTCGGCCTCCTCCCGTTGGTTGAATCGGGTAGCGTACGGGTGGATGGCTTGATCGCCGACTGCAAATCGGGGGTGAGCGGTGCCGGCCGCAAGGCGGCGCTCGGCAGTTTGATGGCCGAGGCCTCCGACAGTCTCAGGGCCTACGGTGTGCCCGGCCATCGCCACCTGCCCGAGATCGTGCAGACGCTCCAGGAGCATGCCGCGGGTAGGATCGAGCTGGTGTTCGTCCCGCACTTGACCCCGATGATACGCGGCATCCATGCGACGCTGTACGCGGAGCTTCAGGATGGGGTACGCGATCTCCAAGGGCTGTACGCAAAGCGTTATCGCGGCGAGCCCTTCGTGGATGTCATGCCGAGCGGCGCACACCCGGAGACGCGCTCGGTGCGCGGGGCCAATGTGTGCCGGATCGCCGTGCACCGGGTGGGTAGCGGGCGGCGGGTGGTGATATTGTCGGTGATCGACAACCTGGTCAAGGGAGCGGCGGGGCAGGCCATCCAGAACATGAACCTGATGCTGGGCCTGGACGAGACCCTGGGCCTGACCCACATCGCCCTCCTGCCCTGACGAGCCTCCTGCCCTAAATGAGAAGTTGAGATAGAGCCTCGGGCGTGAGGCGGGATACACTAGGCGCGGTTGCCTACCGAGGGTGCCCCTGTGATGTTCGGTAAACGCAAGAACCGCAAGCCTACCACGATCGACTCCCTGATCGGCCGGAACACCCGCGTGCAGGGTGACATGAGCTTCGAGGGCGGTCTGCACGTTGATGGCACGGTCAAAGGCGACGTGTGCGCCCATGGATCGGAGTCGGCCGTGCTCACGGTCAGCGAGCATGGTACGATAGAGGGCGAAGTGCGGGTCCCGTATGTGGTCTTGAATGGGGTGGTGCTCGGTGACGTGCATGCCCGCGAGCACATTGAGCTGGCCGCGAAGGCGCGGGTGGAAGGCGATGTTCACTACGGGCTCATGGAGATGGCGATGGGCGCGGAGGTCAACGGAAAGCTCGTCCATACCGAGGCCGCGACACCGCCCCTGACCCCGGACCCCGCCGGTGCCGTGGTGGGCGCGCAACGACCGGACGAGGTCGAGCCGGACGAGATCGAGATAGGGCCGCCGGACCGGGAACCGCGCCACATCGTTTAGGTCTTGGAGGATTTGCCATTGATGAGCACAGTAGAACCAGAGTTGGAGTTGGAGAGCCCCTTGGCGTTCAGCGACGCCGCGGCGGTCAAAGTACGCGAGCTGATGGTTGACGAAGGCAGCGACGATCTGATGCTCAGGGTCTTCGTGTCGGGCGGTGGATGCTCCGGTTTCCAGTACGGTTTTACCTTCGATGATGCCGTCGGTGATGGGGACACGGTGGTCGAGAACGACGGGGTCAGGCTCTTGATCGATCCCATGAGCGTGCAATACCTCATGGGTGCCGAGATCGACTACACCGAGGACCTGGAAGGGGCGCGGTTCGTCATCAGGAACCCCAATGCCACGACGACCTGCGGTTGCGGGTCTTCGTTTTCTGTCTGAGCGGCAGCGTGATCCCGTCTCGCGGGCGCATGGGATTCTAGTACCTGCGACGGGCGCCATACCCGCATCGCCTGGAGGCCGGTCAGGTACGCTGGGCCGGGCGGGCCAGACGTTCCCGGCCGTGGAGCGCATCGAAGGCCGGCAGAACGATTATCTCGTGTCGTAGAGCGGCGCGCTGATCCCGAGCACCTACGCGGTGACCGGATTCAAGGCCTTTCCTGAGCTCTTGTACATTCAGATCATCCAGCACGATTTGGAGGGCGTCGAGGTGCGCATCGTCAAGGCCCCCAGTTATCGGGATCCCGAAGGACACGGACAGGGTCCGCGAAGAGTTGCGCATCCGTCTGGGCCGAGAAATGAGGCTCGATATCCGTTTCTGCACCACCGACGAGTTGGAGCGCAACCCGGTCGGGAAGATCCGGAGCTGTTACAACCGGCTTCCGCCGGAGCTTATCGAGCGTTACGGGCTACCGGCGGGGGAGAGCTCGAGGGCGGCGTAGCGAGATCGCGATCACCGGGCGGGTCTTCGCGGATCGACAGCTCGAAACACACCTGGCCGGGCCGGTTGCGGATCAACGCCAGGGCATACCCCATCATCTCCGCCCGTTTTGCCGCCTGATAGAGGCCGATCCCGTGGCCGGACCGGGACCGCACCGGTTGTTTGAAGAGCTGGCCGGCGGTTTCCGGACCGATTACCGAGCCGTTGTCACACACTGTCAAGGCCAGATGCCGGCCCCGTGATGCGAGCGTCACGGTGATATCGAGCCCGGATTCCACCCGACGTTTGTAATAGGCGTTTCGAGGAGGTTGTCGAGGACGCTGTGAAAGAGGTCGCCGGGGATCCGACGCGCGTCGATCGCACGGGTGTCGATGCTCCACGTCTACGGTATAGTGCAAGAGTCGGGCTTCGCGTAGATCCCTTCGAGTCGATCCAGAGGACCATGGTATGCCGCCGGTCTTGACCATCGCCGCTTTCACCGTGCGGGAGGCGCAGAGGAACCGAATGCCGTGGCTGCTCGGCATTGTTTTCCGTGTTCCTGGTCGCGCTTTTCGTGACCACGAGCGTGGTGCGCGATTTCAACGACAAGGTCCTGGAATCCATTCTGTCCCTGCCTTTTCCCCGTTCCGTCTATTATTTCGGCAAGCTCATCGGATTCCTCGCCCTCGCCATCCTGGTGGCGCTCACGATCGCCGCGGGGCTTCTGTTATACGCCACACCGTTCCAGGTCGCCATCTGGGTCGCGTCGCTCCTGTGCGAATTGATCATCGTGAGCACGGTGGGTCTGGTCTGCATCTTTTCTTTTCATCACCTGACCACGGCCTTCAGCGCGGTCTTCGGTTTTTATATCCTGGCGCGCGGATGATCGGCGCCATCGAGCTCATGGGGACGAGCCCCCTGGTCCCGGCGGGGAAACCGTCGCAGGAGGTCGTGAATGCGGTCGTTTCGGGGATCGCCTTCGTGCTCCCGGACCTGTACCGGTTCACCCAGAGCCGTTGGCTCATGTACGAGGGCGTCGTGTGGGCCGATCTGGTCCCGATCGCGGGGCAGACGGCGGTCTATCTGGTCCTGTTGATCGGGGTCGGGCTCTTCGACCTGTATCGGAAAAACCTCTGATCGGGTCGCGTGCATGGCCGCAGAGCGTTCGCTGTGCTCGGTCCCGCCCTGGGCGTTGGCCATATTGATCGTCGGGCTCTGCGCTCAGGGGCTGTGGCACCACCTCCGGCCGGCACCCGAGGCGCGCGCCGCCGCGCTGCCGAGCCCGCCGTCCGCAGGAAGTCTGGCGCTCTGGGCCCTGGGAGACCCCGAGGCCCTGGCGCGCCTCCTGATGCTGTGGTTGCAGGCCCATGACAACCAGCCCGGGATCAGCCTGCCGTTCAAGGACCTCGATTACGACAAGGTGGTGGGCTGGCTGGGCCGCATCCTGGACCTAGACCCCAGGGCCCAATACCCATTGCTCGCGGCCGCCCGCCTGTACGGTGAGGTGCCGGATGAAGCAAAGCAGCGCATGGTCCTGGAGTTCGTCTACCGGCGCTTCCTGGAGGACCCCAACCGGCGTTGGCCGTGGTTGGCGCACAGGGTGTTCGTGGCGCGACACCGCTTGCACGACCTGAGGCTCGCGCTCAGGTTCGCCGACGCCCTGGCGAGGCATGCGACCGGGCCGGAGGTCCCGCACTGGGTCCAGCAGATGCGGATCTTCGTGCTCGCGGATATCGGCGACGTCGAGGCCGCGAGGCGTCTGATCCGCAAGCTGCTCGACAGTGGGCGCATCACGGATCCGCATGAGATCAGGTTCCTATCGGAGCGGCTCAAGGGCATGCAGACCCCGACCCCCGACCCGCCTCCGGCGCGCCCCTGATCTGGCGCCCGCACCGGCCCGGTCTTGATCTCGGAATCAGCGCCGGCCCCGGCGGTTTGCCGCAGGCGCTAAAACGGCGTATCTTGCGATCCCGCTGCGGGTGCCCGGTGGGATGCCCGGGGAGAGTGATAAAAATGAACAGGTTCATAGCAATGCAGAGAGTCATGGCGGCATGGGCGGGCCCTGTGCCGCGAGCGCTCTGCGACACTTCGAGTCGCGTGTCGGTCTCGGGCAACCGCTCACCAGGGGATGGGCTCCGTGGCGCGTAGCGATCCCTTGAAGCCGCCGGGTGAGGGGCGGGCGCGAGGCGGCGGCATTGCGCCGCTCGGTTCGGTGCCCCCCGGGTCGGTCCCCAGCGGGTCGGTCCCCCGCGAGTCGATCCCCCGCGAGTCGATCCAGTTGCAGCCGGTGTTCGGGGGCGCCCGCCGCCGGCCGGCCTTGGGTGGACCGTTGCCGTTCGTCGCCGCCGCCGTCGTCCTCGGTATCATCGCCGTCCTGGTCTCGGGCAACCGAGGGGAGGGTCCGGACGAACCGGGTGCGATCGATCCCAGGGCGATAGAACGCGGGGCCATCGAGCGAGATGTGCTCGAACCGGGCGTGCTCGAACGGGATGGAAGCGAACGGGGTGCGACCGGACCGGGTGCGAAGGTACCGGGGGCGATGGAACGAGGTGTAAGCGAACCCGGGTCGACCGAATCCGGGTCGGTCGATGGCGCGGCGGTCGAACCGGAGGGCGAAGCGCCGTCGAGCCCGCCGGTTGCCGCGGCCGTCGCGCCCGCCGGCGTCGATACCGATCGCCCGGGCGAAGAGGCCCGGGCGTTGATCGCGACCATGCGCGCCCCGAATGCCGAGGAGGACCTCGATACGGTGTTCCGCAAGGCGGGTGAGTCTTTGAAACTGGGACGGATCGCGGACGCCCATCTCTTGTACTTCTTCGCGGCGCGCCGTGGCCATGCCCCGGCGGCCGTCGTGCTGGCGGGGATCTACGACCCCGTGCGCTTCGACAAGGACCGCAGCCTGCTCGGGAGACCGGACCCGCTGCAGGCGCTCAAGTGGTACCGGGTGGCCGCGAGCCAGGGCGACGGTGAGGCCCAGGCCCGCCTCAGGTCTCTCGAGTCCTGGGTGGATGCCAGGGCCCGCGCCGGGGACGCGGAGGCCGAGCGCCTGCGCCTTTCGTGGCGCTGAGCAGAATGCCGGCGATGCCCCGGCGACAACCGGCGGTCGCCGGGGGCCTCCTCGTATTGCTCGCCCTCGCGTGCGGGGACGTCCAGTCCTTGCCGACCCCGCAGCCGCTCTTGATGGCCGGCAAGCGGTCCCTGTATCAGCGCGTCCTGGCGAGCCCGGGCACGCGCCTCCACAAAGAGCCGGGCAGTGCTGCCGACGCCAGCCAACCCGTCACGCCCTTCACGACCTTCTACGTCTATGGCCGCCGCGAGGCGGCGGGTCAGGAGTGGCTGGAGATTGGCCCCGACAGCCATGGCAAGGTGGCCGGCTTCGCCCCGACGCGCCAGTTGATCCCGTGGAACCAGGCCTTGACCGTGACCTTCAAGGACCCGGCGTCCGGCGAGCGCGTGCTCCTGTTTCGCGATCGCGACAGCTTGAAGCGCCTCATCGACCAGAACGACCTCGAGAGCTACGAGCGCTACTATGACGAGGCGATCCGGGGAGACCCCTCGGCCGACTCCCCGATCGTGGCCATCCAACCCGGCACCCGCATCGACATCGAGAAGGAGTTCTACCTGGTCCCCATCAAGCATCACGAGGACCTCTATCTCCAGGACCGGCCGGCGCGCCTGCTCGAGGTCGCCTCCGTGCCGCTCGACGCAGATGGGCAGGGCGGACGCGCTGCGGCGCGCCCCTTCCGCACCGGGATCGTGTTCGTCATGGACGCCACCCAGTCCATGCGGCCTTACATCGAGCGCACCCGCGCCGTCACGCGGCGCGTCTACGAGGCCATCGCCGGCGCCGGCCTGCGCGGCCAGGTGAGCTTCGGCCTGACCGCCTTCCGGGACCATCTGGCCGCCCCCACGGACCAGCGGTTCCTGGCGAGGAGCTTCGCCACCCTCGACACCGGTACGGATGCGCGGCGTTTCTTCAAGCAGGTCGCGGCCCTGCGCGCCTCCGATGTCACCAACGCCGAGTTCGTGGAGGACGCCTATGCCGGGATCAAGGATGCCATCGAGGGCAACTCCTGGTCGGATTTTGATGCCCGTTACATCGTGCTCGTGACCGATGCGAGCGCGCGCGAGGCCGGCGATCCGCTGTCCAGCACCGGCCTCGACCTCGCCGGGATCCGGCAGCTGGCGCACGACCGCGGCATCGCGCTGTGGGTCATGCACCTGAAGACGCCCATGGGGGTGATGGACCACCAGAGGGCCGAGCAGCAGTACCGGGCGCTGTCCGATTATCCCGGGATCGGCGAACTCTATTATGGAGTCGGGATGGGGTCGACGGAGGAGTTCGAACGGGTCCTCCATACCCTGGCTGCTCAGATCGCCGCCCAGGTCCAGAGCGCGGCAAAGGGCGACTCGTCGCCTCCGGCGGGACAAGGAGACGAGGCCCTGACATCGCTGCAGAAACGCATCGCCAAGCTCGGCTATGCCCTGCGCATGAAGTACCTCCAGGCCAAGGGCGGCGACAAGCCCCCGCAGGTCTTCGATGCCTGGCTGGTGGACCGTGACCCGCGCAACCCCGAGGAGACCACCATCGAGGTCCGCGTGCTCCTCACGCGCGACCAGTTGAGCGATCTGCGCAACGCCCTCACCCAGGTCCTGGAGCTGGCCGAGGAGGGCGTGCTCTCGCCCCGCAACTTCGTGGCCGAGCTCAAGGCCATGGCCGCACGTCTCAGCCGCAACCAGGAAGCCCCCGCGGGCCCCCCGGGGGGCAGCACCCTGGCCGAGCTCGGGCTCATGGGGGAATACGTCGAGGACCTGCCCTACCGCAGCGAGGTCCTGGGGCTGTCGCTCGATGACTGGGAAGCGTGGCCCGCGGAGCGGCAACTGGACTTCGTGCACCGCCTGGAGAGCAAGGTCCAGTACTACCAGGCCCTGCACGACCACACCGATCTGTGGGTATCGCTCAGCGGCGGCCCGATCACGGGCGAATCGGTGTTTCCGGTGTTGCTCGAGTTGCTGCCGTAAAAACGTTGCCCGATGAGCGTCGTTTACCACCTCAAAGGGGTGGTCAAGAGCCGGGCCGTGAACGGCGTCGGTTTCAGGCTCGTGGTCCCGTCCATCCAGATCAAGGATCGCGAGGCCGTGGCCCTGGTCGGTTATAGCGGCTCGGGCAAGAGTACCTTGCTCGATCTCCTGGCGCTCGTGCTGCGGCCGGACGAGGCCGGGCGCTTTACCTTCCTCCCGCGCGGGCTGCGCCCGACGGATGTCGCCGCGACCTGGAAGGCCGGCGGCCAGGATACCCTCTCCGATCTACGCAAGCGCCACATCGGCTATGTGCTCCAGACCGGGGGACTCCTGCCCTACCTCACGGTGGGCGAGAACATCGGGCTGTCGCGGCGCCTCCTGGGCCTGCCCGCCGACGGTACCGTCGAGCACCTCGCCCGGATCCTCGGCGTTGAGCGCCATCTGGCCAAGCTCCCGGCCTTCCTGTCGGCCGGTGAGCGTCAGCGCGTGGCCTTCGCCAGGGCGCTCGCGCACCGCCCTTCGATCGTCATCGCCGACGAGCCGACCGCCTCCCTCGACCCCGTCACCGCGCGCCGCGTCCTCGCCGCGGTCATGGATCTGGTCAAGGAGCTGGGCGTCACGCTCATCACCGCGAGCCACGACTGGGCGCAGGTCAACAAGCTCGATTTTCGCAGCCTCCATCAGGAGTCGCGCGAACGCAAGGGCGGGAACGTAGTGGAATCTCTCTTCAGGGATTGACCCCGATGGCGGAGTGGCA
>JALZID010000171.1 GCA_030860485.1 Pseudomonadota bacterium
TTCCCGCAACGGGCGCCAGCCGATGATCTCGATACCGCTCCGGCGCAAGTGAGACCGCAACTCGGCGTTGCGGAAGGTCTCGAAGTCGGCCACTCGCTGGCGCCAGTCGCCGGCGATGGCCCGCAGCCCCGCCAAGTCCGTGGCCGGTAGGTGAGGCCAGGGCGGTAGCTCGTCGAAAAACCTCTTCGTCAGGTCCAGCCATCGGGTCGTCGGCTGGTTCAAAGGCATCTCCCTGAGATGATCGAAGACCGGGAGCCCCTGCTCCTCCCATCCGGGCGTTAGCTTGCTCGCGGGACATAGTGGAGTGCGAAACGAAAGGTATGAAATGGAACTCATCGCTATATGACCAAAAGCATTCTTTCGTATTCAAATATGGAGAAAAGGTGCTGGCATTGCTCAACCCTCAGCACGGAGAGCGCATCCGGATGTTGGTGTGGCACGGGTCATCTCACCAAACTCATTGCCGAAGCCGGAGCCGAGGTTGTGGGCATCGATAACTCGCTGGAAATGGTTGAGGCCGCACGGGCAGCGTGTCCCGATATTGAGTTTGTTGTGGCTGACGCAGCCGATTTCTCGTTCACAGAGCCTTTCGATGCCATTTTCTCAAATGCCGCGCTTCACTGGGTAACTGAAGCGGAACAAGCTGTGGTTTGTATGGCGCAGGCGCTCAAGCAAGGCGGTCGGTTTGTCGTTGAATTGGGAGGCAAAGGCAACATTGCCTCGATCACGAGGGCCGTTCGGGAAGCTATCTGGGAGGTGTTACAAGTCGAGGTCGAGCACGGCCGCCGTTACTACCCTAGCGTCTCGGAAATACTCGGGCTTGGTCGAGCGGCATGGCCTACTGGTAAGAAGTGCGGTCCTTTTTGACAGGCCAACAAAGCTCGAAGCAGGAGAACAGGGCTTGCGGAACTGGATAGCGATGTTTCGGCTATAATTCCCGGCCATGTTCAGACCGCTCGGGCTCTGCATCGGGCTCCGCTACACCCGGGCCAAGCGCCGCAACCACTTCATCTCGTTCATCTCGCTCACCTCGATGCTGGGTGTGTCTTTGGGCGTCATGGCGCTCATCACGGTCTTGTCCGTCATGAACGGCTTCGAGCACGAGCTGCGATCCCGGATCCTCGGCACGACCGCCCATGCCACCGTGGTCGACCGCAACGGGCCCTTGCGGGACTGGGAGGCGCTGGCTGATGCGGTCAAGACCCATCCGCTCGTGGAGGGCGCGGCGCCGTACCTCCGGGCCGAGGCGATGCTGACGCACCTCGGCAACGTCCAGGGGGTAGTGGTGCAGGGCATCTTACCGGAGGTGGAGGGAGAGGTGTCGGTGATCGGAGAGCGCATGGTGGCCGGACGTCTGGCCGGTCTCGGCCCCGGTCGGTTCGGCATGGTCCTGGGCGCCGAGCTCGCGCGTTCGCTCGGGGCCGACGTCGGAGACAAGATCACGCTCATCACGCCACAATCCATCGCCACCCCCGCCGGGGTCCTGCCCCGGCTGAAACAGTTCACGCTCGCCGGGGTCTTCGAGGTGGGGATGCACGAGTACGACAGCGCGCTGTGCCTCGTCCACGTGGCCGACGCCGCACGGCTCTTTCGGATCGATGGGCTCACCGGCATTCGCCTCCGGCTGGCCGATCAGTTCGCCGCCCCCCTCGTCAGCCGCGAGATCGCCCTGCGGATCGCACCCCATTACCGGGTCGTCGATTGGACCCAGGAGCACGCGAGCTTCTTCCGGGCCCTCAAGACGGAGAAGGTCGTGATGTTCGTGATCCTGATGCTGATGGTGGCGGTCGCGGCCTTCAATATCGTCGCGACCTTGGTCATGGTGGTGAACGACAAGGCCGCGGACATCGCCATCCTGCGCACCCTGGGGTTCGGTCCGGCTCGTGTCATGCGGATCTTCATCGTCCAGGGGACCGTGATCGGGTTCGTGGGGACTTTGCTCGGCATGGGGGGCGGGGTGTGGCTCGCGACCCACGTCGATGCCGTGGTGCGGGCGCTCGAAGGCTTGCTGCACACGCGCTTCCTGCCCCCGGACCTCTATTACATCAGCGAACTGCCCTCCGACCTGCGTTGGCCGGATGTCTTGGCGATCACGCTGGCGGCATTCGGCACCTGTGTCGTCGGCACCCTGTATCCCGCCTGGCGCGCCGCCCGTACCCAACCCGCCGAAGTGCTGCGCTATGAATGACAGGGACGATGGGGTCGTCCTGTCATGCCGCGATCTACACAAGACCTTCAGCGAAGGGGGGTTGGAAGTCGCGGTCCTGCGCGGCGTGAACCTCGCCGTCGCGGGCGCGGAACGCCTCGCCATCGTGGGGGCCTCGGGCTCCGGGAAGAGCACGCTCCTGCACCTCTTAGGGGGCCTGGACGTGCCGAGCGCGGGCGAGGTATGTATCGCGGGCCGGGTGGTCAACAAACTCGGCGAGGCGGCACGCGGGCAGTTGCGCAATCGCATGCTCGGCTTCGTCTATCAGTTTCATCACCTGCTCGCGGAATTCACCGCCCTCGAAAATGTATGCCTGCCCCTGCTCATCGGCGGTACCGGCACCCGCGAGGCGCGGGAACGCGGCGAAGAGGTGCTCGTGGCCGTGGGTCTGGGCGATCGGCTGGCTCACAAGCCGGGCGAACTGTCCGGCGGCGAACGCCAGCGGGCGGCGGTAGCCCGCGCCCTGGCCAACCGGCCGGCGTGCGTGCTCGCGGACGAGCCCACCGGCAATCTCGACGAGCACACCGCGGCGCAGGTTTTCGAGGTGATGCTGGCACTGAACCGGCACTACCGCACCACCCTGGTGATCGTGACCCACGACCTGCAACTCGCCCGGCGCATGGACCGCGTTCTGCACCTGACGGAGGGGATACTAGAGCCGTTCTAGGCCGCGAGTCCGAGGCGTCTCTGCCGGCGCGTCCTCCAGCGTCGCAGGATATGCCAGCGCCACACGCCCTGAACCGTAAAAAAGCCCAGGGTGGCGAAGACCACACCCAGTGCCAGCGATCCGACGGACAGCACCACCCAGCCGCTGCTCACGGTGTCCGCCAGCCACGCGAAACTGGGGGTAAACTCGGCACTCGGGGGCGCCTGCATCAGCCATGCGCCCGTGTGGTAGGCGAGCACGCTGAACGGGACTACGGTCAAGGGGTTCGTGGCCCAGCAGGCCAGGATCAGGATCGGCAGATTGATGCGCAGCGCCACCGCGCAGATCGCCGCGAGCGGCGTGTGTATGGGGAGCGGGATGAAGGCGATGAAGAGGCCGATGGAGACTGCCCAGGCCGCCGAACGGCGATTGATGTGCCATAGGCCCGGGTGATAAAGCCGGTGGCCCAGGAAGTGGAGGAAGCGGTTCCCGTACACGGCCTGGCGGGTGGGCAGGAAGCGATGAAAGATGTCTCGGAGGTCCATGGCTGTCGGATGCGTTTATCGGCCGTGGCCGCCGGATCGGATGCGGAGGTGCCGGAAATGATACCGCCCGGCCACAGAGTCACGGAAGACGGCTCGTGCGTACCGGCGCCCTGAGTTTCCTCGCCGGGATCCTGCTTGCCCAGCAACTTACGGCGTTGCCGGAGCTCTGGTATGCGCCCTGGGCCCTGGCAGGGCTCGCGGCCATTGCCGTCCCCAGGCTGCGGACCGCGGCGTTCCTGGCGCTCGGGTTCCTATGGGCAGTATGGCGGGCCGACCTCGTGCTCTCCGACCCGTTGCCGGGGGCGCTCGAAGGTGAGACCGTCACCGTGGAGGGTCGCATCGTAGGTCTCCCGCTCGATTTCGGTGATGCGCAGCGGTTCGATGTAGAGGTTGCCAGGCTCACGGGTCTGGGGCGCGCCTGGCCGCCACCCGGGCGCGTGCGCCTGACCTGGTATCGAAACGCCAGGTATCGATACGCCTGGTATCGAAACGAGCATCGGCCGGTGCCCGGGGAGATCTGGCGCCTCCTCGCGCGCCTCAAGCGCCCACACGGCATGATGAACCCCGGGGGCTTGGACTACGAGGGTTTCCTGTTCCGGCAGGGCGTGCGCGCCACCGGCTATGTGGTTTCGGGGACCGCGAACACGCGCCTCAGGCCGGCGCAGGGTCAGGTCATCGAGCGCCTGCGGATGGCCATCTCCGACGCACTCCGGCATCGTTTAGGGGACCGGCCGGAAACGGGGATCATCACGGCCCTGGCGGTAGGAGTCCAGCAAGCGATAGGCCCGGTGCAGTGGGACGTCTTCAACCGCACCGGCACCACTCATCTGGTTGCGATCTCCGGCTTGCACGTCGGTTTCCTGGGGCTCATCGGTTATCTGCTCGGACGCTGGTTGTGGTCCTTGCCCGCGCGTACGGTGCTGTAC
>JALZID010000172.1 GCA_030860485.1 Pseudomonadota bacterium
ACGCGCTCTTCACCGCGGTCCTCGGGTGGCTCGGCGCGGTGCTCGTGTACCTGCTCCTCGAACAGATCATCAACCGCATGTTGGCGGCCGATCTCGCGGTCGGGCAGTCCATCTGTTTTCTCATGCCTCGGCACTTCCTCGCGGCCTTGTTCTTGACCTTGATCGCGAGCCTCCTCGGCGCTGTGCTCGGCGGCATCCGGGCCGCCCGTATCGAGCCCTCGGATGGTTTGCGGGAGGTTTGATGGTGGCACGAAAGCGCGCGGGGGCAGGCGGTTTAATCGTGACACGAGGGGAGGGCCTGCGGGGCTCGGTGGCACCAACCGGATAGGCATGGTACAACCTACCCAATGCAGGGCGGTTGCCCGAAGCGGCAACCCCATGGGTGCTCTCGTTTCCGATCCCGCTGCACTTGCTGTTCGCTGCACATCCCCGCCTGCTCGCGCCCGTCTTGCGTCCACCGGATCATTGCCACATTCCTGATCCAACAAACGGGGCTCAAACGTACCGAGGCCAAGACCGGCGCCGTCACGTTGATGCGTGCCATCCTTGGCCCGCCCCTGCGGGCGTACTTCGTACGTCCCATTTTGCTCCGGGCAAAATGGTCATCCAGCGTTTCGGCTCGGCCGCAATCTCAACATCCATCTGCATTGCCTCAATCCAACACACCCTGGAACCCTAAAATCGCTTGACAACAAACACGGTTGCTCACCCATCTCGGTTTGCCCCCCGAGCACCGCCCCGATCGCCCGCGCGGTCATTCGACCGACTCCAAATGGCCTGATCCCGGCCGCGAACCCCCTCCCATCCGGTTCAACTCCCTGAGCCGACAGCCCCCTTTGGCCTGCACTCGCGTGAGAGGCCAAAACGCCCCGGATCCGGGCGCCTCGGACCGATAAATCGCCCGAAAAATCCCCGATCCTGGACTGACGGCTCGCGTACTTGACAACCCACACGTCCATCTCGTACTGTTCCTCTCGTCGAAAAAGGGCCTTTGAAATTCTTATACGCTGCAACGTACCGCCTGATAGTAAACGCTGCCGCGCGTTGGTCGGCTGCAAAGTGTCGGGGGGTACTCGTCGCGAAAGGGCAGCGTTCGTAGAAGGTGTGCGGGGGTCTGGTCGGCGATGCTCGAAGATCGCAACCGGACTTCGCACTCCTAGACCGAGCGATTCGCCGGACGATCTACGAACGCATCGCCGCGCTTACACCCCGTCCTTGGACCGGCTTAGTGAACGTCTGGTCCGCGTCCAGATCGATCGATGCCGTTCGGCTGGCGCGAGCGCGATGTCCGGGCGCTGAGGCGCGTGCCTGGCCGGCATCCCTCGGTCGAGAGGGCCCGTGGTCTTCGGCGCTCGGGCGAGAGCGGTGCACGCCGCGGAGCGGCGGAATTCCTAGGGCTGCACCGCCACGCGGCGTTCAAACGGGCCTGGCGAGGGGAACGGGCGGCCGGTCAGGGGCCCCTTGACCCCGTACCCGCATCCTTCCCTGAAACATATAGCGGAAGATATAGGCCGCTCTAGCATGCGAACTATTGCGGTAGGGCGGTAGAGGGCGTATACTTTGCTCTCCGGCTCGCCGCATGACGCCGGCCTGTGGCACCAAGCCCTAGCGCGTGGGTCCAGCTTCGAACGTCGAACAACATAGATAGAATGATGCGCGATGCAGAAGCGCGCCGCAGCAACCAAAAGGAGGGTTCATGGACAGAAGTTCAAAAACAGGAGCTGATGCCATACTCAGGTCCCTAGTGGCGCGGCTCGTCTGGGCGAGGCGGCGAAGGGGACCGAAGCATCCCATCCTGCGTATTGCCGCCGGCCGGTAACCACCGGGTCCGTGGCACGGCGTCGTTAACGCTGAATCGTTACCCCGGCGAGCTGCCCGTACTAAACCCCCGTTTCTAGCCAGGGGGGCAGGGTCGCATGAAGACCGGGGAACCGGGGCTGCGCGCTCGGGCGGTGTCACGCACTGCAACAACCCCAAAGGCGCCTTGCCGCACCCCTTCGCCCTGCACTCGCGTGAGAGGCCAAGACGCCCCGGATCCGGGCGCCTCGACCGATGAATCGCCCCGAAAAATCCCCGATCCTGGACCGACGGCTCGCGTACTTGACAACCCACAGGTACATCTCGTACTCTTCCTCTCGCCATACTCTTCCTCTCGCCAAAAAGGGACCTTTGAAATTCTTATACGCAGCGTGGATGCGGCTTGCGCACCTCCTCAACAGAATCGTCAGCCCCGTCGTCCTGGGAGTGATGTACTACGGAGTAATCACGCCTTTTGGCTTGGTCATGCGACTTGCCGGCCGAGATCCGATGCGGCGGCGATTCTGTCAGGCCGCCACGTACTGGATACCGCGCAATCCCCCCGGTCCACCGCCTGATTCACTGAAGGATCAGTTCTAGTCTTAGGAGCACGTTATGTCATTCCTGGCCGAACTCTGGAAGTTTCTTCGGGTTAGAAAGAAGTTCTGGATGCTGCCGATCATCCTGATCATGCTGATTTTGGGTGGGCTGTTGGCGCTTGCGGAGGGTTCCGCCATCGCGCCATTCAGATATACGTTGTTCTGAGTCGAATGCGTATTCTCGGACTCTCGGCTTACTACCATGACAGCGCTGCCGCGCTCGTTGTGGACGGCCACATCGTGGCGGCGGCTCAGGAGGAGCGCTTCACGCGCCGGAAGCATTATGCTGGCTTTCCGGCCAATGCCGTGCGCTTTTGCCTTGACTACGCCGGTATTGGCGCTGATGCCATTGACTGCGTCGCCTTCTACGATAAGCCGTTTCTCAAGTTCGAGCGTCTGCTCGAGACGTATCTCTCCTTTGCGCCGATCGGCTTCAGTTCGTTCCGGCACGCGCTGCCGCTATGGCTCAAGGAGAAGTTGTTTCAGAAGCGCCTGCTGTCCGAGGAACTCGCGACGCTTTTCCCCGACATCGACTGGGCGAGTCGGCTGCTTTTTTCCGAGCATCACTTGAGTCACGCTGCGAGCGCCTTCTATCCGTCGCCGTTCGATCGCGCAGCCGTGCTGACCATGGATGGCGTCGGTGAGTGGACGACCACCTCGCTCGCAATCGGTGCGGATCACGACCTGACGGTGCTCAAGGAGGTCCACTTTCCTCACTCGCTCGGCTTACTGTACTCGGCATTCACCTACTACACGGGTTTCAAGGTGAATTCTGGCGAGTACAAGCTAATGGGGCTCGCGCCCTACGGTGAGCCGACGTACGCCGATGTCATCCGCGAGCACCTGATCGACATCAAGAGCGATGGCAGCTTTCGGCTCAATCTCGACTACTTCAACTATTGCACCGGCCTCACGATGACGAACGGTCGGTTCGACGAGCTGTTCGGCGGCCCGGCGCGCAAGCCGGAGGAGCGGCTCACGCCGAAGCACATGGATCTCGCCGCGTCGATTCAGGCCGTCACCGAAGAAGTGGTTCTTAAGCTGGCGCGCTCCATTGCGAGCGAAACCGGCGAGCGCAATCTGTGTCTCGCGGGAGGTGTCGCGCTCAATTGTGTCGCGAACGGCAAGCTGCTGCGCGACAAATGTTTCGACCGTCTGTGGTTACAACCCGCGGCAGGAGATGCCGGCGGAGCGATCGGCGCAGCATTGGCTGCCTACCATCTCCATGAGCGACAGCCGCGCACCGGAGGGCGGGTGAACGGTCACGACGCGATGCAAGGCGGATATCTCGGGCCGCAATATCCGCAGCCCGAGCTCGAGCGGCGTCTGCGCGCGGCCTGCGCGCGCTTCGACGTTCTGAGCGACGACGCTATTCTCGACACGTGCGCGCGCGACCTCGCGGTCGGTAAGGCACTCGGCTGGCATCAAGGAAGGATGGAATTCGGTCCGCGTGCGCTCGGTGCACGCTCGATTCTCGGCGATGCGCGCTCGCCCACGATGCAGAAGCTGCTGAACCTAAAGGTGAAGTATCGAGAGTCGTTCCGGCCGTTCGCGCCTTCCGTGCTGCGTGAAGACGTCGCGGAGTGGTTCGATCTCGACGAGGATAGCCCTTACATGCTGCTCGTCGCGGACGTGTTGAGCCGACACCGAATCGCGATGACGGATGAGCAGAGACTGTTGTTCGGAATCGACAAGCTCAACGTGCCACGCTCCACCGTTCCCGCCATCACGCACGTCGACTACTCCGCGCGCGTGCAGACGGTGCATCGCGAGACCAACCCGCGCTATCACGCGCTGATCAGCCGCTTCAAGGACATGACCGGCTGCCCGGTGATCGTGAACACGAGCTTCAATGTCCGTGGCGAGCCGATCGTCTGCACGCCGGAGGACGCGTTCCGCTGCTTCATGGGCACGGAGATCGAGGCGCTTGCCGTCGGCAACTGCTATTTGCGCAAGGAAGACCAGGACCCGCATCTCAAGCAGGACTACTCGAGCAGCTTCGAGCTCGATTGAGCGAGTGCCAGCCAGTCCTGCTCGAAGGCTCTCAGGACGGCCTGCGCGGCGACTCGATTGGTTTCCCCGCTGGGGTGGTGATCGAGTTCGTTCGCCCAGTTTCCAGAGGCTGGAGTCAGGTCGAAGATCGACACAGCGCACGTTGATCTCGCGGCATGTCGCAAGGGTGCGATCGATGATAAATCCATTGGAGAAACCCTTGGGATCTCCCTCGATTTCCATCGAGCTTGGGGTACAAGAACGCGCCGACTCCGATGCCTGCAGCGCGCGGCATGAGCAGCAGCTCCTTGAATGCCCTTGTTCCTGCCTCCCTCGCGGGACTGTGCGGGTCTCCGAACCGTTCCTTCCTGTAGTCGTCGTGGGACTTGACTCAACCCTGGCTCACCTGCGGGCAAAGGTCTTGGCGAGGGCTCATAGCGAGAGGCGGGGGTCATCATCTCGAGCGCCTCGTGGGGCGTTCGTGGTTGAATTCCTGGCGGAAGCCGTTGAAGCGCTTCTGCTGGGCGGTGCGGTTGCCCGCCGGTGGGCGGGTGGTCTCGGCCTTGAGGGTCCGGTGTATGCGCTCGTGTCGCCCATTTTGTTGGGGTTTGCCCGGTTCGATGAGCTCGGGCAGGATCCCGAGTCGCACCCAAAAGGCCGACAGCGAGGACAGGCGGGCGAGCGTGGTGGTGGCAAAGGGCACCCCGTTGTCGGTGCGAATGCGTTCGGGGAGCCCGAACTCCCTGAAGAGGCGTGCAACCACCGGTTTGGCCTCGGCCACCGCGGTCGAGCTCAGGGCTTGGCAGCCCAGCAGATAGCGGCTGTAGCCATCGGTGACCGTCAAGGGATAGCAATAGAGACCGTCGCGGGTCTTGACTGGCCCTTGAAGTCGGCACACCACACGAGATTTCGGGCGCTCATCGCGGTGCTAGGCTTGCCGGGGTGGCCGACGCGACGGTGTGCCCGAGGCTTGCGGACCAAGCGGTGCCGATCGAGGAGGGCGAAAACGGTCGAGCGGGCCGGCCAGGCCCCATCGGAATGGCGCCGGGAAAGAAGCGCCAAGAGCTTCTTCGCGCCCCAGGAGGGATGGCGCTCTCGCGTTTCAATGAGCGCCTGCACCACCTCCTCGGGCGTCTGGGTCGGACAGACATGCGGGCGCCGGGAGCGCTCGGCCAGGCCGGCGGGACCCTCTCGCTCGTAGCGTTCAATCCACTTGTAGCCGCTCTTGCGGCTGATGCCATAGTGCTCGCAAAGCTCGGTGATGGATAAACTATACCGTAGATAGTCGGCGATGAATTGTGTTCTCTGGTCCATGGGTGACGTTCGACTCCAAGCCATCGGGGCGCCTCCTCAAAGGACCCCAGTATGAACGAGTGTTACCCATGTCCCCGGACTAACCTGTTACCTATGTGTCTGGACCGTACCATCACATGCTAAAAGAGAAAATCGCGACACTTCGTTCTCCGCTTCTAGGAATGGTCGTTTTCTTAATCCTTTTGGAGGTGCCCTCGTGGTTGGTTTTCTTAATCCTTTTGGAGGTACCCTCGTGGTTGATTGTCCGGTACATGGACTTTGGGCTAGGGACAAATACCCATCGGCATTTGTATTCTCCTTACAGAACCCATGAACTTAATCCGGATTATCAGAGAGAATGGGATACCCAAGGGAAGAAAATCCATAACAGAAATGGGTTCAGGCGAGATCACCCGGTAGAAAAAACAAAAGCTAATGATGTAATCAGAGTGATTGCGATGGGAACCTCCACTCTGTACGGACTTGGCGTACAACGCGCTCATCACTATCCTCTTTTTCCCACGCTGACAAACTCTGAAACTATTCCTTATTTTCTGGAAAAGTCCTTGAACGAGCGATTAATGAAAGAGGGTTCAAAATGGCGGATTGAGATTATCAATGCGGCCGTAACTGCCTATCAGACATTTGGAAACGTGACTTATGTTTTGGAGTCGCTTTACGAATACAATCCTGACATTGTGATTTTTGTTGAAGGGCACAATGATTTTTATGCCACCCGGGCTTCTAATCAATATCTCAATTATACTTACGGTGTCGTTCCTCTGATCTCCGCAATCAATGATGGGAGTCCGCTTGCTGGTCTTTTTATCCTTTCCAAATGGCTCGGAAGATACAGTCATTTCTTTAAACTCCTTGAAAAAGTATTTCAGAATAGAATCGACTCCTATTCGTCTACTGGGAAAAGGAAGGAGGCTGAACAGAAAAGCTGGCCTGATTTTAACTATTTTGAATACGCGAAGGACGCTTTTATGAGGTCGTATTTTCTCTTGAGGCAACTGGGAAATTTCTACGATTTTCAAATATCGGTATTTCTGCAACCTGAAGTTTTGCTAGAAGATGCCGTGTTACTCAGTCCTCACGACCGGAATATTTTCGATACGACTCTCAAACTTTCTGAAGAAAAACTCAGGTTGAAAATGAAGGACAGAGTAGCGCAGCTGCCTAAACTCTTTTCACAGTATGAGATCCCCTTTTATAATACTTCCCAGCTGGCAGGAGAAGTGAACGGGAAAAGAGATCTCTACATCGATTATTGCCACCTAACTCCGGCAGGGTCAGAGCAAGCCGCCAAGAATATTTTCCCGTATCTTGAAAAGATGATTCGAGCGAGAATCCGGCGCCAATCAACGCAATAGCCCCTCTGCCGGCGCATTCGTTTCAAAAAAACAAGATCATGTTCCGAATCCAACACCTCATAGGTCGGAGTCACCTTCGATTACCTTCAAATGCCTTTGCCGTTTTTATAGAAGAAAGGAAAAGGAGAAAGTAAAAGAAGGAAAAGAGGAAAAGAGAGAAAAGGGGGTCGTAGTGATTTATTTCGGTGCATCATAGTGATATAATAAGCGCGATGCTTCAAGTTAAACGGCAAAGGAGTTGCTATGCCTCGCAAGACAAGGATGTATTTGTCCGATATCCCGGTGCATGTGGTACAGCGCGAAAACAACCGGGATGCGTGCTTTTTTCTGCGAAGACGAGTACCGTTACGTTGTGGACCGCCTTCAAGCGGGTCAGGGTCGATTCGGCGTGGCGTTGCATGCGTACGTACGTGCATTTGCTGATGACGCCGCCCGACACCGCCCGTATTTCGCGGCTCATGCAGCGCCTCGGACGGTATTATGTTCTATACATCAGCCGTCAGTACCGGCGCACCGGTACGCTGTGGGAAGGGCGCCACAGGGCGAGCCTAGTGCAAGCGGACAAATATCTCCTTACCTGCATGCGCTACGTAGAATGAACCCCGTGGCGGCGGGCATGGTGTAGTCTCCGGAGCAGTACCGCTGGTCTTCCTATTGCCGGCATGCCTGGGGCGAACCTAATCCGCTGTTGAGGGACCACGATTTGTATGTCCGGTTGGGCGCGAATGAGCACGATCGGCAATGCGCCTATCGGGAACTCTTTCGAGTTCAGATCCCGGAGATCGACAGTCATGACATTCGCGAATGTCTCGCCTATAATCACCCGCTGGGCAATGACAGATTCCGGGCGCAGGTCGAAACCACGTTGGGCAGACGTGTCGGACAACGCCAGCGCCGGCGCCCGCCCAAGCATGTCGATGCACCAAGATAAATCGCTACGACCCCTTTAACGGCGAGCCACGACTGGGCGCAGGTCAACAAGCTCGATTTTCGCAGCCTCCATCAGGAGTCGCGCGAACGCAAGGGCGGGAACGTAGTGGAATCTCTCTTCAGGGATTGACCCCGATGGCGGAGTGGCA
>JALZID010000173.1 GCA_030860485.1 Pseudomonadota bacterium
GGCTAGCACCGCGCCCGGCTCGCTCCGCAAACGGTACAGCCCGCAGATCGAGTGGACCAGCGCCGCCACGGCCATCCCGCCGAGCGCGCCGTGACGCTCGACCAGCACGGTGTGCGCGCCCGCGCGCGCCGCCGCCACGGCCGCAGAGAGACCCGCGCCGCCACCACCGAGGACCAGCACGTCGCATTTCATGGTTTTATCGAATCAGGGCCGAGCAGATCGGCGCGCAGTCGCGTGCGCATGATGTCGAGCTCGCCGGCTCTGAGCGCGCCCTCGCGCCACGAGATGACCGCGATGAGACGCGCGTCGCGCTCCGAGAAAAAGACGCCGGTGCCCGGCGGCTGGCACACCGACGGCACATGCCAGCCGTGCGCGATGGGCGCCCCGCAGAACGTTCGACACTCGGGGAGAAACTCGCCGGTGTGGGAAAAGAAAAACGAGGTGAGATGGCCGTGCGAACCGTTGCGTATCACCCGCAGGTAAAGCCCGGCCGGCATCCGGCGCAGCAAGCGCGACGTGGTGGCGAAGGCCACATCGAGCCGCTCGCGCGTCTGTGCGACGAACTGCCCCTGCAAGGCGCGCGCTGCCGCGCCGAGCTCGGCGATCTCCGCGGGCAACAGCCGGAAAAACAGCTGGCTGACATGGTTTTGCCAGATCGGGTGCCGCGCACCGCGCTTGCGCTCCTGCACGGGGCAGTTGGATTGGTAGGACTCGGCGTCTTCGCCGCGCTGGCAGAGCACGGCGTGGTGCACCCGCATCGCCACCGCGAGAAACCAACCCATCCGGAAGAGCTCGTGCGTCGCCGTGGTGGCGCGCGCGGTGATCTCTACCGTTTCCGCCGCACTGAATTCCTCGACGAGAAACTGCGCCAGGCCGGGCCGGGGCGTGCTGCCGCCGAGCGAGCGGATGGACGTGCGCGCCAGGGCGTAAAAGCGGTCTTTGAATCTCTCCGCCTCGCCGAGCGCGGTACGCAAGCTGCCGGGACGCGGCGTGATCGGTCCCCAGGAGTCGGGGCGCGGTGGCGGGCTGTCCGCATTTTCCGCCAAACGCGCGATCTCGGCGAGGAAGAGCTCGGCGCCCTTGCCATCGAGCAGGAGATGCCGCCAGCGCAGGACCACGGTGCTGCCGTGTCCATCGCCGACCACGTCGAAACGCACGGCGGCCGCCAACGATTCGTTCAAACGCCGCGCGCATAGCTCGTCGAGTGGCCCGCGATGTTCCTCCACGGGAAAAGAAGGGCGCGCGTCCACGCGCCACACCCAGCGCGGCACGCCGAGGATGGTCTTGCGTAGGCGTGCGGCGGCGATGGGACTGGCGGCGGCGAGTCGGGCGGCGGCAGAGCGGAGCGCGGCCAGGTCGAGGCCCGGCCCGAGGCGCAGCACGGTGAGGCCCATGTGTCCGCCCTGGCCGGCGGCGAGCATCATGCGCTCGGCGGTGGCGAGGAACCAGTCCGCGCCGCTCAAGGGCACCGACACCGTCCCTGGCGTGGCCATCAGCCCCGGGTCCGGCGGACGGTTTCGGCGAGGTGCCGGGCGGTGCCAAAAGCGGCGCGGGTGATCGAGCCGTCGGGGAGCTTTACGGCAAACTCCTCCTCGATGAAAAGGATGATCTGCATGATCGACATCGAGTCCAAGCCGGCCGCGAAGAGGTCGGAATCGAGGCCGAAAGACTCGTCGGTTTCCAACAGATCGCTGCGGATGTGGCCCAAGAGGCGGGTGGCGATCCGGGTGGTCTCTTCCATCAATAAAAAGTTGGAAATAGAAAAATGGAAAGTTTAAAATAGAAATGGATCGATTCGGGCGTGGAATGGCGAGTTTATTCCGATCATCTCAACTCCCTGCTGGTCGGGTCGGTCGGGACGGCAAAACGCGCGGGGTCGAGCGGGCCATTGCGCGTGATGGCGTCGAAACGGTAGCTGAGCACGCCGCCCGAGGGCAGATCGACGACGACCTCGCGCACCTCGAGGGTGTCGGCGGCGATGCGGTTTGCGATGCGCGCGGGCATCTGCGTGGAGGCGTCGGGATTGCGCGTGAGGACGACGGCGTAGTGGTCTTCCTCGCGCCTGACCTCTTGTGTGTAGTCGCTTTCCTCCTCGGCCGGCTGGCCGCGCAGAAGACCGAGCAGCGAGAAGAACGGCTTGCCGGTGCTGTCCTCCCGTAGGGATCTTTCGAGCCGTGCGCCGGTCTTTTGAATGAAGATCCGATCGCCCAGGACCAGAACGAACTCCCCGGCGGGCTTGGTGAAATCGAGACGGAGCCGATCCGGCGCGCGATACGCGAGCGTGCCCGTGCTGACGACCGGATCGCGCAGTCCGGCTACGGCGAGCGTCTGGACCACGGTCGCCGACCAGGTGAGCGTCTCACCTTGGCGGGTTTGAAATCGGGCGCGCAGCGCCCTGGCGTCTTCGGTGGAGAGCGGCGGCGCCGCGAAAGCGGTGCTGCCGGCCAGGAGGGCAATCCAGAATAGGGGATGCCAGAATGTGGGATGGACGTTGCCGGGCATGGTGGCATTTT
The DNA here is from genome assembly GCA_030860485.1 of Pseudomonadota bacterium. Lineage (NCBI taxonomy): Bacteria > Pseudomonadati > Pseudomonadota > Pseudomonadota bacterium. Next base: position 2,514 of record JALZID010000173.1, read on the forward strand.
CCGCTACCGGGCCTGGCGCGGCAACCGCCCGGCCGGCGCTCGGATCGCCCGGCCGTGCGGCCGGAGCCGGAGATCTCGCGACGGCAGTGTACAATCGGAAGCGGCGTCGGTGCCAGCGAAGACCTCGGGGCGATATCGTGCCCGCCAATCCTCCGTCGATGATCGAGATGCTGCGCGCGCTCGTGGCCATCCCCTCCATGAGCAGCGGCGATGCGCGCCATGACCGCGGCAACCAGGGGGTGGTCGAGGTCCTCGGCGAGTGGCTTTCGGACCTCGGTTTTTCGGTCGCGCAGCTGCCGCTCTACGGACGTCCCGGGAAGTACAACCTTATCGCGCGCCTGGGCGAAGGCAGCGATGGACTCGTGCTTGCCGGCCACACCGACACCGTCCCCTACGACGAAGGCGCGTGGCGGAGCGATCCCTTCACCCTCACCGAACGCGACGGGAAGTTGTACGGGCTCGGTGTCGCCGACATGAAGTGCTTCTTTCCGCTCGTCATCGAGGCCATCCGTGACCTCGACCCGGCGCGGCTCAGGAGATCGCTCGTCATCGTCGCGACCGCCGACGAGGAGAGCACCATGGCCGGTGCCCGCGCCCTCCTCGACGCCGGCGAACCTCTCGGGCGCTTCGTCCTCATCGGCGAGCCCACGTCCATGCAGCCGGTGCGCCTGCACAAGGGCGTCCTGATGGAGGCGCTGCGGGTACTGGGGCGCTCCGGCCATGCGAGCGATCCGCGCCTCGGCAACAGCGCCATCGACGGGATGCACAGGGTCCTGGGCGCGCTCATCGCCTGGCGCGCCGTGCTGGAGCGAGACTACCGCGACCCGGCCTTCGAGGTCGCGGTCCCGACCTTGAACCTCGGGCGCATCGAGGGCGGCGACAGCCCCAATCGCATCTGCGCGGAATGCGAGGTCCAGATTGATCTGCGCATCCTGCCGGGCATGCCGGTCGATACGCTGCGCACGACCCTGACCCGAAGGGCCGAGGAGGCACTCGCGGGCACGGGGCTCGGTGTCGAGCGGCGCGCGCTGTTCGATGGCGTGCCGCCGCTCTCTACCGATCGCTCATCCCCCTTCGTGCGGCTCATCGAGGAGATCTGCGGCGTGCCGGCGGGGGCGGTGGCCTTCGCCACCGAGGGACCGTTCTTCAACGCCCTCGGCATGGAGAGCGTGGTCCTCGGTCCCGGCGACATCGCCACCGCCCACCAGCCCGACGAGCACCTCCCGGCCGAGCGCTTGGCGCCCATGGTGACGCTGCTCCGGCGCGTCGTCGCGGCCGTGTGTCTCTAGCATTGCACGCGCGCCCCGAGGCCTTCGTCACTTGGTTCCGGGCCGTCGCGCCCTATGTGCACGGCCACCGCGGCCGGACCTTCGTGATCTGCTTCGGGGGCGAGGCGGTCCAGGGCGAGCGCTTCGCCTCTCTCATCCACGACATCGCGCTCCTTCACAGCCTCGGCATACGCCTCGTGCTCGCGTACGGCACCCGCCCGCAGATCGAGGCCAGGCTCCGCGCCTCCGGCCTCGAGTGCCGTTACGTGAACGATCTGCGGGTCACGGAGGCGCCGGCCCTGGCGGCGGTCAAAGAGGCCGCTGGTGTCGTCCGCATCGAGATCGAGGCATTGCTGTCGATGGGCCTTGCCAACTCGCCGATGGCGAACGCGCGTTTGCGCATCGCATCCGGGAACTTCGTCACCGCGCGGCCCCTCGGCGTCCAGGGCGGGGTGGATTTTCATTACACCGGAGAGGTGCGGCGCATCGATGGGGAGGCCATCCAGTCCCGGCTCGCAGAGGGCCAGATCGTCCTCCTCCCGCCGCTCGGTTACTCGCCGACCGGGGAGGTCTTCAACCTCGACGCCGACGACGTGGCCACGGCCGTGGCCATCGCGCTTCGGGCCGGCAAGCTCATCTTTCTCATCGATGCCGCAGGGGTGGTGGACGAGGCCGGCGGATTGATCCGGCAGATCACGGTGGAAGAGGCAGAGGCCGCGATCGCTCAGAATCGATCGTCTAACATGCGCGCGCCTCGGCTCGGGCTGTCCGAGCTACAGTGCGCCATCAAGGGTTGCCGGATGGGCGTGGCGCGCGCCCATCTCATCGATCGACGCCGGGACGGCGCCCTGCTGCTCGAGCTCTTCGAGCGCGACGGGATCGGGACGTTGGTGAGCGCCGCACCCTTCGACCGCATGCGCCGCGCGATCATCGACGACGTGGCGGGGATCCTCGAGCTGATCGAGCCTCTCGAGGCCCAGGGGGTGCTGGTGCGCCGCTCGCGCGAGAAGCTCGAACGCGAGATCGGCCATTTCACCATGCTCCTGCGGGACGAGGCCATCATCGGCTGTGCCGCACTCTACCCCTATGAGGGCGAGGGGCTGGCGGAGCTGGCCTGCCTCACGGTACACCCTGATTACCGCAACGCCGGCCGCGGCGAAGAGCTGCTCCAAAACGTCGAGCGCGAGGCCCGCGCGGCGGGCCTGCGCAAACTCTTCGTCCTGACCACCCAGGCCGCCCACTGGTTCGTCGAGCGCGGCATGATGGAGGTGAGCATCGAGGACCTGCCCCTCGCACGCCAGGACCTCTACAACTATCGGCGCAACTCCAAGGTCTTCGCCAAGACGCTCTGAGCCGATGACAGTGTGGGTTTAGACGCGCAGCACCACCCTGGCGTCCCGGTTGCCGTGGCCTCGATGGGCGTCGTAACCCACCGATTGGTGCCGAGGGTCGGTTACTTGTCCTCGGCGGGTTACGGCGAGGTGAAAACTTCCGGTAAACGGGGAGGGTCCCGCCGAGCCGATCCGGGAGCATGGTGAGACGGTCCCCTCGGGCGCACCCATCTCCGCCCGATGCCGCTTCCCGTGGAACATGGATGAACCGTCGGATCCAATCGACGTTAGCCTGCTCAGTGTGGATGCTGTAGTTGTAGTGCGGCCGCCGGATGACGCCGCGGACCTGATCGAGCAGCCCGGGTTGGCTCCGCAGTCGGGGCCGGATCCTCATGTCTGCCCATGCCGTGTTTCCCTACGGTGGGGCGCGCGCCCCCTTCTACAATCCCCTTCGTCTTCAAGGCCTTGCCAGCCTCGCCGCCGCGCCCCCCGCGATATAATACGGCGCCGACGCGCCCCAGCTCAGCCCCCTACGGTCCCGCAGCCTATTTCGGCGCAAGATCGCAACGAAGCCGTTGCTAAGTGTTTGATGCGCCGTGTGCTACACTCGTTCAGTGAGTCGGCCGCCGCCTTGTAACACGAGGGATCGGCCACCCATTTCATTTTATGCAGCTTAGGAACTGCCGGTGTCTTTAAGCATTCGCCAACTCACACCCGACGACGTCGCGTTGATGGAAGCCCTGTTAGCGACCTTCGGTGAAGCTTTCAATGAAGTGGATACCTATAGGGGGAACCGACCGAATGCAGCGTATCTCCAGCGACTGCTCGGCAGTGACTACTTCATCGCGCTCGTTGCGTTGAAAAACGGCGAGGTCGTTGGCGGCATCGCAGCCTACGAGCTGAAAAAGTTTGAGCAGCAGCGCAGTGAGATATACATCTACGATCTAGCTGTCTCGGCTACACATCGACGGGAGGGCATCGCAACGGTGTTGATTAACAAGCTCAAGAAGATAGCTGCAGCCCGGGCGGCCTACGTTATTTTTGTCCAGGCGGATATCGGCGATGAACCGGCCATCGCGCTATATACGAAGGTTGGAGTTCGCGAAGACGTGCTGCACTTCGACATAGCCGTTACAGGCGGCAATGGCGCTGCATAACAAGGCGCTCAAGCCTGAGCGTTATCGCGCCGGGATAAGCTCGGCGTATCTTACGGGGTGAAAGTCCCCGTCGGGCAAGGGCTAGCCACCCACCCGTATCGAGCCTTGGGTCCATGGTGGAGTCAGGCTGAGAAGCCTGGCGAACAAGAGGGACTAAGCGTAGGCAGAGTATCCTGTCGGCCGTAGGGGTGACGCGCACCCTGAAGTGCTGGTACAGCTTCGAGATGAGATTGTTGCGGATGCCGAGGGTTTTAACGTGCCCGAAGGCAACACGAAACCTCCGAAAAGGCGAGGAGGTGGAGGTCCGCCGGAGTCCACAGGTCATGGCATGCAGGAAGAGATACGCTGTAGAACCCGGGAAGCCCCAACGGGCTCCTGTCGTGGGCACAGCATGGTGATGGTATACAGCTATTGAGGCAATGATGAGGAAACTCAGAAACGGAACTAGGCTGGAACCTAATGCCTTGTCGGAGAACCACGACCCAAGTGGGCGGGAAACCGCTACAAGTCCTTGGGGTGTCTTATCAGGCATAGCGATGGACGAGTGCCGGCGATGCGGGTTGTACCAGCCCTCGATGAAGGCGAAGATGGCCATCTTGGCCTCGGCCTGGGTCTCGAAGCGGCTGCGGTCCAGCAGCTCGCATTCCAGCGTGGCGAAGAAGCTTTCGCACATGGCGTTATCGAAGCAGTCGCCAACCGAACCCATGG
>JALZID010000174.1 GCA_030860485.1 Pseudomonadota bacterium
GGGATGATCCCCTCAAAAAGGCCGATCTAGATCCCTGATGCTGCTCCAAAATCGGCCTGGATAGTGAAATCCCTTGTAACATGCCGCGGCAGTATAGGCTTTCATCACAATTTTTAGAGGCTCCCTACTATTTAATTTCAGCGGCGAGCGGGAAACTGCGCCGATGAGCGCATGCGCCCCCGGGATCCCGCTACCCCGACACACGGTGCGCCGAGGCGGCGCCGAGCGCCATGAGGTCGCGGGCGTGCTCGGGCCAGGGCTTGGGGGGCCAGAATGTGATCGGGATGCCGATCCGCGGGCGCGGGGTGATGGTCTCGATGGCGCTGACGGTCTTGCCGGCGCGGCGGGCGAGCTCGATCTTCCAGTGGAGCAACTCATCGGCGGTGAGCTGGTGGCCGGCCAGCATGGCGCTGGTGAAGTTGCGGCGGTCACTCTGCTCGCGGGCGCGGATCTGAACGTGGTGGAGGATGCTGTGCACGACGATATGCGTGACTTCGGGGTCGTCGATCCACTGCTCGATCGGTGCCGAGCAGCCGAGGCCACCATCCCACAAGGTCTCGCCCTCGACGCGGCGTGGGGCGATGAGGCCAGGCAGCGCGCAACTCGCGAGCATGGTGTCGACGAGCGGGCCGCGGGCGCGCAACTCGACGCGGCTGGTGCGTAGATTGGTCACCGCAAGGTGCAGCCGCGCGGTCGTGCAGTCTTCGATACGTCGTTCCCCGACGAGACCGTGGAGCAGGCGCCACAGATGTAACCCTTCGAGCACCGCCGGCACCCCGCGCCAGCCGAGCAGGGTGCCGAGGGCGCGAAAAGGTATCCGCCATTCACGGAAGTGGGCGCACATATCGCGGCGCGTGAACGCCGCCTCCAACTGCTCGATGCTCAACCCGGCCGCGTAGAGCCCGGCGACGATCGCGCCGGCGGACGAGCCCGCCACCGCGACCGGACGCCGACCGCCGACGAGCAACTCGCGCAGAAAGCCGAAATGCGTGGCAAAACCGAGAAACGACGAGCCGAATGCAATCGCCAGGCGCGGCGGGCGGGAACCGGCATCAGGCACCGGCGCGCTCCTTGTGCACTGGCCTCCGAAACCAGAGAAACACCCCGGCGCCGGGCAAAGCCCAGGTCGCACCAACCAAGAACCCGGTTAGGGAAACGAACACGGCCACTGCCGGAGCCGCGGCAGAGAGCGGCACCAGCAGGGCTTGGAATACGGCCTCGCGCAGGCCGAGACCGGACAGCGTCACGGGCAGCATCGTCACCACGTCGATCACGGGCATGAGGCTGAGCGCGTCCGCGAGCGCCCAGTCCATGCCTTGCGCGCGCGCCGCGAAATAATAGAGCCCGACGTTACCGGCGTGGCAGACGCTGGCCAGCAAGAGGACGGCCACGGCGCGCCGGCCCCCGGCGAAGAAAAGGTCGAAGACGCCCGCGATCTGCGAGACGCGCGCACCGAACGGAAACCAGCGCGGATGCCGGAGCGCCCGCCCCGGACGGTTGGTGAGATACCAGGCCACCATCACGAGCGCTACGGTGCCGAGGAAGATAAGCACCGTGTGAAAGAGCGCGCCCGTCGCGGGCGTCTGCTGGAACCATTCGGCGCGCAGCCCGGCGACCACGGTGGTCCAGATCATCACTATAAAAAGGCCGGAGAGCCGCTCCATGAGCACGGCGAGTACGGCGGCAAGGTTCCGGTCCCGATACCAGAACATGACGGCGGCGATCTTCGCCGCGTCGCCGCCGGCCGTGCCGGGTAGGAACAGCGAAGTGAACAGACCCAGAAAATGCAGCCCCGCCGCGTGGGGGAAACCGAGGGGGATCCCCGCGATGCGCAGGCACAACCACCAGCGGAGCGCGCCCGCGAGCTCGTTCACGCCGCCCGCGAGCCACGCAGGCAAGAGCCAGGCGGACGCGGGCGGCGCGGGCAGGGCGCGAACGGCAGGGTCGCGCGCGATCCACCACAAGAGCGCTGCGGTGCTGACCACGCGCAGGAGAAACCACGCAGGACGTCTCATGTGCCCGGCACGTGCCGGAGCGGTGATCGGCTGGAGCCCTGTTGCAACCGCGTGCTCATGATATGCTAACGAGGCTCCGCCTCAGACCGACGAGGTGTATGTCGTGGGTCCGGCGTGTGGTGCATAATGGAAGGAGAGGCTCCGGTTCGACGGTGAAGAACTGCACGCAGTTCTTGCCAATGATGTAGGCC
>JALZID010000175.1 GCA_030860485.1 Pseudomonadota bacterium
GGGATGATCCCCTCAAAAAGGCCGATCTAGATCCCTGATGCTGCTCCAAAATCGGCCTGGATAGTGAAATCCCTTGTAACATGCCGCGGCAGTATAGGCTTTCATCACAATTTTTAGAGGCTCCCTAAAGACCAACGGTGTTCCACCGACCTGTAATTGATCATCGATTTTGACCCCCGCTACTTCTAACGCAGATAGCGGTCCGGCAAAAATCAATAATGCTATTACCGCACCAAGCTTTTTTCAATCTCTCATCATGCACCTGCCATTCTTGGATTCATCTTGGAAAGATCGACGAGCAACTCCTATGCCGTTCCGCCAACACTTTACACGCAAAGACCTATGCCAATTCCGAAATCTTCATTTGCTTGCCAAGATCCAGTCAGCGTAGCCTGAATGAAGCGCCGACCAAATCCAGCATATACCGGTTCCGGATTAATTATATGTCCTCCGGCTCGCTCCGCAGCTCCGCGCGCACCGCATGCGGGCGATGATTTTTTCACAACCTCTCAGGCATAAAGCGCGGCGACGGCGGCCCGGGCTTCGGCGGTGTCTTTCCAGCCGGTGAGGCGGAATGCTTCGTGCTGGGTGGGGCCTAGCGCCACGGGCCCGAGCGGCTCGAACTCACTGTAGCGAGCAACGGCAATGCGCGCGGTATCGCTCAGCACAATCGCACCCGGCCGGTCGTGGTGATACAAGCGCGCCGCGAGGTCCACCGTATCACCCCAGACGTCGTACTGGAAGCGCTTGCGGCCGAGCAGCCCGGCCGTGACGGGGCCCACGTGGATACCGATGAGAACCGACCAGCTATCGCACATCTGGGCCACGGCAGCGCGCAGGTCGAGTGCACACGCGGTCGCGTGCAGGACGGGATTGCGCTCGGCCCGCTGCAGCCCGCACACCGCGATGAGGCCGGGCCCGAGGCTCTTGATCTTGATCAGGCCGTGCTCGTCAAAGAGCCGCTCATACGCTTCCATGAGCTCTTGTATCCGCGCAACGGCCTCGTCCGGGTCGCGGCCATCGCACCACGCAGCGAAACCGTCAATGCTGCAGAACAGAACGGCCACGTTTTCATGTTGTCGCGCCCGCACGCCGCGGGTCGTCTTCCACTCTTGGGCGATCTCCGCCGGGAGGATCCCCTGTAGGATCTCGTGCGAGCGCCGCAGGGCCTCTTCACCTGCCTGCGCTGAATGCTTGCGCTCGATGAACTGGCCGATCTGGCTGCCCACCGCCCCCATCATGGCGAGGAGCGCTTCGTCGGGCTCGGCGGGATGGCGTGAGAAGAACTCCATCACGCCGAGCACCCGGCCCTCGCACCAGATGGGGAACGCGAAGGCCCCGCGTAGGCCGACCTGCCGGGCGATGGGTGCGCGCGGGAAGTTCGGGTCTACGGTGACGTCGGCGCTCCAAGCCGGGCGGCCCGTGGACCACACGCGGCCGGGTAGGCCCTGGCCCGGCTCGAACGAGGTGGCACGGCTCAGCTCTTCGAAGGCAGACAGATCTCCGGAGGTGCTGTGAGATGTCACAAAGAGCAGGGCCCGGGCGTTCGGGTCAGGATCGACCACCCACAGGGCGGACCAGGCCCAGCCGAGTGCCTCACAGATGTTCTCTAGGATACGAGGCGCCGCGTCATCCAGGCTGGCGGACTCTTCCAAGGCGCGGGTGGCCGCGTGTTGGGCCATGAGGCGCCGGCCCGCCTCGGTCCGTTCGGCGAAGTCGCGCTCCAGGCGCCGGTGCACCTCGCCGAGCGCGAGCGCTTTCTGGGCGCTCTGCTCGTGCGCCAACGTTCGCTCCACGAACTGGCTGATCTGCGTGCCGATCGCATCCATCATGGCCAGTAAGGCCGGGTCGGGCTCCGCGACCTCGGCGCTGAAGAATTCCATGACGCCGATGAGCCCGCCGGCCACGGGGATGGGGAAGCAGAACGCGCCGTGCAGCCCGACCTTGCGTGCCGCCGGGAGCCGCGGGAAGTTCGGGTCCTCTTGTACGTCTGGGATCCACGCGGACTGCCCGCTCGCCCAGACCCGGCCCGGCAGGCCGACGCCGGGGGCGAATGTCATGCCCTGGCTCATGGCGGAGAAGTCGGCCAACTGCACGGCCGGGGCATGCCAGATGTCACCACAGCGCAGGACCCCCGCCTCGCGGTCGATGGTCCAGAGTGCCGACCAGTGCCAGCCGAGGCTTTCGCAGATGGCCTTCAGGATGGCGGGCATGGCCCGGCCGAGCGTCTCGGACTCCGCCAACACGCGCGTGGCGGCATGCTGCGCCGCCTGACGCCGGCCTTGGATGACGTTGCGCGTCGCCATCTCGTGCAGCGCGCGCTCTACCTCCACAAGCTCGTCGCGGTCGGCGGGATCCACGGGGGAAGGTTCGACATCGCCTTCTAACATCTTCCGGGCCCTGCCGGCGACGCGCTCTGTGCGCTCTCCGATCCGGCGGACCTGCGCCACCACGAGGGCCGCCAGAATAAACCCGAACGGTACTGCGCCGAGCATCCAAAGGAGCGGCCGCCTGCTCGCCTCACGCGCCTCCTCCTCAATCACCGAGGTAGTCGCATCGGCGCGGGCCAGGAGTGCTTCGCTGCGGTACAGGCTGTAAACCAGGAAGCCCGCATGAACGGCGATCAGCGCGACGACCAGAAACGCGATGAGGCGGAGCTTTGCAAGGGGAGTGGCCTCGGTCCAGAATTTCATGACCCCTGGCTCTCGAAGATGTGGATCAGTTGCGGGGAACCGCTGCGAAAGGTGCACTGGACGGGAGGATACCACGTCAACCGGACTTGAGCTTGCTGGTTTTAGCCAGCTGGCGTGACTCGCACGTTGCGCGGCGCCAAGAGCGGATTCACATGCCCGCCAGATCGGCCTGCGCGGGCTCTTACAACTCCTCGAGGACCCCTTACATCTCAATCTGCATATCTCAATCTGCCCCGCGCCGGCTGGCGGAGCGGCCTACGATGAGCTTTTGGACGGATTCATCACGGCGGCGCAGGAGGTCTTCCCGAAGGCCGTGATCCAATTCGAGGACTTCGGGAACGCCAACGCCTTCCACCTGCTGCACCGCTATCGCGACCGGGTGTGTTGCTTCAACGACGACATCCAGGGCACGGCCGCGAT
>JALZID010000176.1 GCA_030860485.1 Pseudomonadota bacterium
GGGGATGATCCCCTCAAAAAGGCCGATCTAGATCCCTGATGCTGCTCCAAAATCGGCCTGGATAGTGAAATCCCTTGTAACATGCCGCGGCAGTATAGGCTTTCATCACAATTTTTAGAGGCTCCCAGTAGAGGTGTTAGCATGAGTGCCATCTCTACTTGAGCGTTGTCGTTACTATACCCGGACAATGGACTTCTTCTGTGATTTTTATCACAAAATATCTGTGAGGTATTGCACCTTTATTTTGGGCACCGCCTGGAAATCTGCAACCTATGCCGATGATGGCGATTGGATCACGATCATGTGTCGTCGCTGCTGTACCAGATAGTCGAGTCGTCATTTCCGATCTCCTCTGCGCCGTATGTGCGTCCGGTTGGCGTCGAGGCGTAATGTAGCCGCCCGCGGATATCGGCTCCGTGCTTTTTCTCACAGGCGGCGTGTGAACTATTGCCGCACTGCCGCAATCCCGTGCCGGGTACGCCGACACCGGGCGGCGACTCGCGTGTGGATACGGAGCGCGAATTACTTCGCACCATGGGCGTGACGGAGTTCACAGCGAAAAGGCGAAAAGCGAGCGCATCGGGGGATCTGGCCGGGTAAGGAAGCTGGGGCGATCGACAGGACTTCTCACACGGCTACATTCAACCCATCGAGGGATACCCTATGAAACACGAAACACTCACCGGTAACGGCGCCAGGCTGTTGCTCATCGACATTGACCGGAGTCTCGTTGTCTGCGTTCCAATAGTCGATTCCGGACAATACGCCAACGACGACGCGCAGCGATGCGGCGGAACAGGCCGATGCCCTGGGAACATCCACGACGACCAAAGGCTGGTGCGCAAGGGTTATTTCACCCTGTCCATACGCTTCAATCGACCGGTCAAGCCCGTCCTGTCCGAATCCGTTTATGCCCGCGTGGCCTGCCATCAAGACTGAACGGCCCGAGAGTAGTAGTCAGTTATGTTAAATCGAAGTGATTCGTCACCCCGGCAGGGATTGCCGGGCTCCAGTATGCAGGACAGCGCACGTCCATGTGCTCTGGATTCCGGCAATCCACGCCGGAATGACGTGCTTGTTTGAATCATCTTGACTGACTAGTAGGTCACCATCAGCAACGCATCGCTTGGCCCTGCATCGGCTGGACCCGACCTGGGAAAAGACGCGGGAAAAGCGGATCGGTGCGTTGGGCTTGCAAGCGGGGCGGCGCTACTCGCCGGGATCGTTGCGATTGGAGCCGACCGCCGGACACCGAAGGACCTCCCTTGCCTCACCGCCTGCAACCGGATCGGTTAGCGCGACCGTTGATCGGGGTGATGACACTACGGGCTCAGCAACCCCTGCGACAATTGTCGCATTTGCGCGAAACACGGGTTCTGTTATCGTTTCAGGTCGATACCTCGCCGGTCCCCTGATCCAGTTGTCCTGACACGATCGAGACGGATCGACTCCACCATACGATTGACGATGCCGGTTCGAGGTTCGGTGCCGGTAGCACCTCGCCGTCCAGGCTGATGCGGTGGCCGACCAGACGCTCGCCATGCCTCTTGACTCGCGAATGAGAAGCATTATCATTTGGTGCCGATTCGACGGCAGGTTCCCGATCCGCCGGCCCTGACACTTTCAACACGGAACGCTTCGACCATGCCATTGACCCTGCTTGGATTGACAATATTTGTATTAGGCTCGGTGCTGGCGGTCTTCGGGGCGCCGGTCTCTGCGGCGGGTCCCCTGGATGCCGCCATCGACACCCGCGTCACCACCCAGAAGGAGGCAGCGGACTCCCAGGAACGTATCGATGCGGTGGCCGAAGAGACCCAGGCGATGCTCCTGGACTTCCAGCACGTGAGCACTCAGACCGACGAGCTGAAGGTCTTCGATGATCAACTGGAACGCCAGGTGGAGACCCAGCGCAAACAACTGGCCGACTTCGAGCGGCAGCTCGCGACGGTGCGCGAGACCCAGCGCGAGATCGTGCCCTCGCTGTTGCGCATGCTGGAGGCGCTGGAGGAGTTCGTGGCGCGCGATGCGCCCTTCCTCGTCGAGGAGCGGAAGGCGCGGCTCGCGAATCTCAAGGCCATGATGGACAACCCCGAGGCGGGGCTGCCCGAGCGCTTCCGCCGCATCATGGAGGCCTATCAGGTGGAAACCGACTACGGCCGCACCATCGAGGCCTACAGCGGGAAGCTCGCGCGGGACGGCAAGCCCCGCACCGTGGATTTCCTGCGCGCCGGGCGGGTGGCCCTGGTCTACGCCACCCTGGACGGCGGCGAGGCCGGCTACTGGGACCGGGGCACTCGAGAATGGAAGACCCTGCCACGCGAATACGGCGAGCCGGTGAAACAGGCGCTGCGGGTCGCCCGCAAGCAGTCCCCGCCGGACCTCATTCGTCTGCCGGTCGCGGTCGCCGTGGCGCCGGACTCCGCCGATGCCAAGCCGGCGTTACCGGCAGGGCCCGGGCCCGCGACCACCGCGCCGGCCGGCGCGGCGCCGACCGAGATAGCGCCCGATGGGCCCGAGGCCCGGGAGGTGGCCCCATGAACCGAACGGGCAGGAGCCCGGCTTTTATGAGGTACAGGATGACCCGTTTCTGGATCGGCCTCTTCCCACTGGTATGGACGCTCCAGGCGGCCGCCGCGCCCGCGAGCCTGGATGATCTCCTGCAGGACGTCCTGAAGCAGCGCGAGGTCCAGACAGAGGAGAACGCGGCCCGCGAGCGCCGCTTCCTGGAGGCCCGCGAGCAACAGAGGGACATGCTGGCGGCGGCCCGGGCGGCGCTCGCCAGGGAACAAGCCCGCAGCGATACCCTGCGCAATGAATACGAGCAGAACACGGCCAAGATCGCGCTGCAATCGGAGGCGCTCGGCCAGGCGACCGGCGACCTCGGCGAGCTGCACGGGGTGTCCCGCCAGATCGCGGGCGATCTGAAGGGCGTGGTGGCCGGCTCGCTCTACTCCGCCCAGGAGCCCAGGCGCGGCGAAGGGCTGCAAACGCTCGCCGATAGCAAGGAACTGCCTTCCATCCGGGCCCTGGAGTGGCTGTGGCACGTGGCCCTTTCCGAGATGGTGGAATCCAGCAAGGTGGTGCGTTTCGACGCCAAGATCGCGGCCACCGACGGCACCGAGCAGGACACAAAGGTCACGCGGATCGGGGCCTTCAATCTCATCTCGGGCGGGCATTACCTGCGCTACCTCGCGGACACCGACCAGATCGTGATGCCCACCGGCCAGCCTTCTGATCGTTACCTCGAGCTGGCCGAGGTGCTGGAGAAGAGCACCGAGGGGGTGCACATGATGGCGGTGGACCCGACCCGCGGGGCGCTCCTCGCCCTCCTCATGCAGCGCCCGGGTGTCGTCGAGCGCATCCAGCAGGCGGGCGCCATCGGTTATGTGATCCTGGCGCTCGGTGCGGCCGCGCTCGGGGTCGTCATCGAGCGGCTCGTGGTGCTCGGCCGGCTCAGACGCAGCATGCGACAGCAGAAGGCCGCGAACGTGCCCCAGGCCGACAACCCGCTGGGGCGCCTGCGGATCATCGAGCGCGACAACCCCGGCGACGATGCCGAGACCCTGGGGCTCAAGCTCGATCAGGGCGTCCTGCAGGAGGCCCCGCGCCTCAGGCGTCTCCTGCCGGCGCTCGCGGTGTGCGCCACGGCGGCCCCGCTGCTCGGGCTGCTCGGCACGGTGGCGGGCATGATCGAGACCTTCCAGGCCATGACCTTGTTCGGCGCCGGCGATCCCAAGCTGGTCGCGGGGGGGATCTCGCTCGCGCTCGTGGCCACTGAGCTCGGGCTCCTGGTGGCCATCCCGATCCTCTTGCTCCACAGTTGGCTCTACGGCACCAGCAACCGGCTCATGCACTCGCTCGACGAGGAGGTGGCGGCCCTCGTGGCGCGCCGCGAGGCCCATGCCGCCGCTGGCTGAGATCTGGGACCGGGCCCAGACGCTCCTGGAGCAGGGCGGCATCGTCATGCCCTATCTCCTCGCGCTCTCCGTCCTCCTGTGGGCGTTGATCCTGGAGCGTCTGTGGTTCTTCTGGCGCGTCCAGCCAGAGGCGCTGGCAACGGCCCGCGCGGCCTGGGAGGCTAGGACCGAGCGCCGCTCGCGCCCGGCGCGGCGCCTCCGCGAGCACCAGGTGGCGGCGCTCTATGCGGCCGGCCGTCGCGCCCTGCCGGCGATCCGAACCTTGATCACGGTGCTGCCGCTCCTCGGCCTGCTCGGGACGGTGTCGGGGATGATCCATACCTTCGAGGTCATCACGGCCTTCGGCGGCGCCAACCGGCGCGGCATCGCCGCCGGGATCTCCGAGGCCCTGGTCGCGACCTTGACGGGGCTCGTCACCGCCCTGTCCGGGCTCTATTTCAGCGTCCACCTAGAGGCCCGCGCCCGCCGCATCCCGGCACAGGCCGAGACCCTGTTGCGTGCCGATTGAACCGAGCTTGATTGAACCAGGGGATTGAACCAAAGGGGAGAACCTACCCATGCGCCGACGTTCCAGCGAGGCCGAGTACCAACCGGTGTACATCAACGTCATCCCGCTCATCGACGTGATGATGTTCCTGGTGCTGTTCTTCGTCGCCACCGCCTCCTTCGTCAAGGAGACCGGCATCGACGTCAACCGGCCGTCCGCGCAGACGGCCAGCCCTCAGAAGAAGGCCAACATCATGGTCACCGTGACCAAGACCGGGGAGGTGTGGGTGGACCGTCGCAAGGTGGACATCCGCGCCGTGCGGCCCAATGTGGAACGGCTCCTGGTCGAGAACCCCGACAGCACCGTGATCGTGGTCGCCGATGCCGAAACCCCCGCGCGGCTCATGGTCGAGGCCATCGATCAGGCGCGGCTGGCCGGGGCCCCCAATGTCGCCATCGCCGCCAGCGACACGCGTGGTGGCTGAGGGGAGTTACGCCGTGTCGGCCGTGCCACTCCCTCCGCTGCGCGCCGTATTCGCCGCATTGTCCCTGGGCGAGCTCGGACCGCGCCTGGGCCTGTGGGCGGGGCGCTTGCTGCTCGCCGTCGCGGTCAACGCGCTGCTGCTCTGGGGCGTCTACCGGCTGGTCGAGGGCGGACAACGCCAGATCCCGGAGGTCCTGGATTTCAACTTCGTGGACTTCGTGCGTTTGAAGGAACAACCCCCCCCCGAGCCCGAGCGCCCGCGGCCTCTGCCCGAGAAACAGCCGCTGCCCGATCGACCCCTCGATATGCCCAAGCTCGCCATGCCGCAGATGAAACAACCGCGGCTGCCCAAGCTCAGCGTCCCGACCGCCGCGATAGACGTGCCACTCGACCTGAGCGGTGGACCCTTTGTCGGAGAGATCGGTATCGCGAGCGGCGACTTCGGTTTCAACATCGACGACCTCGAGATCGAAGAAAACGTCGTGCCCCTGTACCGCACGCACCCGCTGTATCCACCGCGGGCGATGCGGGCGCGCCTCGATGGTAAGGTCCTGGTGGAGTTCATCATCACCCCCGAGGGTCTGGTCCATAGCGCCACCATCGTGCGCGCCGATCCACCCGACGTCTTCGACAACGCCACCCTCGCCGCGGTCAAAAAGTGGAAGTTCAAGCCCAAGATCGTGGGGGGACGCGCGGTGCCGCGGCGGGCGCGCCAGGAAGTCCGTTTCTCGCTACCCAAGGGGTGATCATGCCTGCGTTTTCCGTTCTAGCCCTGCTCATGGCCCTGTTCTCGGCCCCGAGCCCGGTCTCGGCCGTCGAGTCCGAGGGCGGCAAGAAAGCCACGGTCTCGGCAGCGGCCCACAAGGTCCTGACCGAGGCCCAGGCGCTCATCGGCAAACAGAAACCACGCGAGGCCATCGAGAAGCTCGATGCCCTCCTGCCGACCTTGGCCGGGGAGCCCTACGCCTTGGCGATCACGCACCAGGTCATGGCCTATGCGTACGGCGACCAGGACGACTACCGGCACGCCGTCGAGTCCTTCAAGAAGGCCCTGTCCTACCAGGCCCTCCCCGATGAGGCCACGCACGACCTCACCTACAACGTCGCCCAGCTCCTGGTACACCTCGAGGCCTATCAGGAAGCCCTCGGGTACCTGGAGGAGTGGCTGCGCCACGAGCGGGACCCCAAGCTCGATGCCGTGAAGCTCGCCGCCACCGCCCATTTCCAACTGCACCGCTACGAGGCGGCCGTGCCCTATCTGGAGAAGGTCCTCGCCCGCCAACGCCCCCCCGAGGAGGCCTGGTATCAGATGCTGCTCGCCTGTCACTTCGAGCGCGGCCAGTACCAGGCCGCGGTGGGGCTACTCGAGAACATGGTCAAGACCTGGCCCGAGCGGCGCGACTACTGGCTACAGTGGAGCGGCGCCTATCAGCGGCTCGATCAAAACCACCAGGCGCTCGCCGTCCTCGAGCTGGCCGAGCGCCGCGGGCTGCTGGGCGAGGCCGAGCGCCTGCAGCTCGTGCGGCTGTACGCCTATCTGGACATGCCCTACCAGGCGGCAGAGTTCCTGTCGGTCAAGATTGAGCAGGGTGCCATCAAAACCAACCTCGATGTCTGGGACCTCCTGGCGCATAGCTGGGCGCATGCCCAGGAGAAACAACGCGCCGTGCGTGCCCTGGAGAATGCAGGCCGCCTCGCCTCCGACGGCAATCGTTACTTGCACATCGCCCAACTCCTGTTCGAGCTGCGCGACTGGAACGGCGCGGTCCAGGCCGTGGACAACGCCTTGCAGAAGGGCGACATCAAGCAGGCCGGCACCGCCCACCTGCTGCTCGGGATCGCGAGCCATCACACCGGCGACGAGAAACGCTGTTTACACGCACTCGAACGGGCACAGCGTTACCAGGACACCAAGGCCCAGGCCGACTGGTGGATCGAAAAGCTCCGCGCCGAGAGCGTGGCGGCCACGGACGCCGCGCCGCAGGCGGGTATGTGAGGCCGCCGCCCGGCCCATGCGGACCCCACCCCGGACGTCCGACGAAATATTGCCGACACATTCTTATCTGAATGATGCGGACAGCTGTCAACGGTCAAGGCGGCGGCACTCCCACAACCGGCAGGCCATGGGCCTGCGCACCGAGGGCGAGTGCGCCATCATGCGTCGCCATGACGATAGCCAGCCCGGTCATCTCCTTCCACAGGAGAGCTGTCGCGAGATGGATCGCATCGAGGGTACCGAGCTCCGTGGGCATGGGCTGTGCCGCACGATCGAGGACGACCCCATCGATTCGACGAGTTCCAGCGAGGCGATGAGAGCTAGGATCGTCGCGCGCCGGCCTGCGACCTCCACATCTCCGAGCTTGGCGCGCAGCCGGAGGCGATCCAAGGTACGCCGACTCTCGG
Organism: Pseudomonadota bacterium; assembly: GCA_030860485.1. Taxonomy (NCBI): domain Bacteria; kingdom Pseudomonadati; phylum Pseudomonadota; species Pseudomonadota bacterium. The sequence continues at coordinate 7,294 of JALZID010000176.1, forward strand.
TTTGGACTAAAGCGCTTGAAACACCCTGGTCATGTGGCGCCACTCGGACAAGGCGTCCGGCTGCCGGAGGGCGACGCGGAGCAGCACGGACGCGTCCACGTAGGCAATCACCGATGGCCCTGGCGTTCTTCGAGAAGTAGCTGCACAACATCGACCGGCAGCTTCGCGGGTTTGGGCAGCGGGACACGATTGGGCGCCGGCGTGCCTGGGGCCGGCTTCCGGACCCGTAGCGACGATCGGTCACGGACAGGCACAATTTGGGCGACCGGCGTCTCACGGTCGAGGATCGCGATCGTCTCACCGCGTCGAACAACGCGAAGATATTCGCAGAGGCGTGCCTTCAGCTCGGCGATGCGGACTTGCTTCATAGTCATAGTTATGACTAGAATTGGTCACTTTGGCAACGACGCGCGGGCATGCTCCGCGTTGGCTGCCGCTTGAATGGTGCGGTTGCGACCGCCCAAGGGAGAAAGGGGCCAGTACCAGGAGTTGGGCGACAGGGCTCCTCGAGACCATGGTCAGGACCTGGCCCGAGCGGCGCCACTACTGGCTCCAGTGGAGCGGCGCCTATCAGCGGCTCGATCAGAACCACCAGGCGCTCGCCGTCCTGGAGCTGGCCGAGCGCCGCGCGCTTGCAGCTCATTCGGCTCTACGCCTATCTGGACATGCCCTACCAGGCGGCAGAGCGTTTATTCTTCCTATACGCGCTATACGCGCGCGAACTGAGCCAATTGCTTGCGGAAAGCCTACGCCGAGCGCCGTTATTAGTTAGCTAGTGTCCCCTGCGCGCCCTGCCCATAGTCGTGGCCTCTGGGTTCCGCTGTCGCTGTGCTTTTTGTATGCCCTGTGCTCGGGCACGGCCCGAACGGCATCACCCCCGACGGATCAGGGCGCGGTACCGACCGTCAGCCTGTTGACGTTTGGGCCTGGCGATCAGGCCTTCGCCAAGTTTGGCCACAACGCCCTGTTGGTCCATGACCCGTCTCGTCCTCCAGAAAGCCGTGATCTCGTCTTCAACTACGGGGCCTACAACTTCGATTCACCGCTGCTGGTGCTGGATTTTCTGAAGGGCGATCTGCGCTACTGGCTCAGTGTCAGCACCCTGTCTCGCACGGTGGCGGGCTACCGCGCGGCCAATCGTAGTGTGTTTGCCAAGCAATTAGCCCTCACGCCCGCCCAAGCCCGAGAGATCGTCGGGCTTCTGTACGAGAACGCCAAACCCGAAAATCGTTACTATCGCTACGATTACTACCGCGACAACTGTTCCACGCGGGTCCGCGACCTGCTCGACAAGACGCTCGGCGGCGCCCTCGAGCGCGCCTCACGAACCAGTACGCCCTACAGCTATCGCGATCATACACGCCGGCTCACGCGGGACTCTCCCCTGCTCTTCTTCGGTCTCGATCTCGCCATGGGTCCTTATATCGACCGCCCGATCACCGAGTGGGAGGCGATGTTCTTGCCCATGGAGGTCGACGGCAAATTGACGAAGCTCGAGATCGATCGCGCGGGACAGCGTGTGCCCCTGGTGAAGGATCAGGGCGTGCTCTTCAGCGCCACTCGCCCGGAGCTTCCCGACACGACGTCGGTGCCCATCTGGCCGTGGTTGCTCGGCGGCCTCGCGCTGGGGGCCGGGTTCTACACCCTGGGGCGAATGCGAAGCCGCTGGGGACAACTGGGGTTTGCCGCCAGCACGGGGCTGGTTGGTTTCATCGCGGGCGCTGCAGGGACGCTCCTGATCGCACTCTGGGCCTTCACCGATCACCGGGTGACCTACTGGAATCAGAACATCCTATTGTGCCCGGTGTCGGCCTTGGCTCTGCCGGTTTTCGCCTTGGATCTGGGGCGCACGCAACCCAAGTACTCGCGACTTTCGCTGCGCTGGTTCGGCGCCACGGGGCTCTGTGCGCTGCTTGCTTTGGCGATCCAGGTCGTATCGCCCTCGAGTCAGCACAACGGACCTGCGCTCGCTCTGCTCGCGCCGTGTTGGATCGGCGCCGCACTCGGCGCCTGGGAGCGTCTCGGTCGCCCTCTCACCGCCCAGCTCGCGGCAAGGCAGCGGGCGGACTCCGCGACGTCCTAGCGTCGCAGCCTCGGTCCAGAAGCCAAAACCGGTTTGGCGAAGTGTTGCTCGTATCGCATTTCGGCGTGCTTCGACTGCCTACAGGTCACGCTCTCGTCGACCTTGAAATTTTCCGAGTCCTTCACATACCTGAAGTTCTGCAACCTGACGCTCTTGAGGATCACTTCCGACCTCCACAGGTAGCCGTGCCCATTCCCAATTGAAGAACAAACTCATTCGCGAGCCACGTATCAGACCCCTGGATCAGTCCACCTTAAACACCTTCATCACCTCGTCCCCAAGGTGGTTGATGACCTTGACGGCGATACGGCGTGACTTCGGCTTGTCAAAGGGGCGCGAGGTGTCGCTGTGCAGCGTTTCCCACGCCTCCTCGTTAATTTCGGCCTTGAGGGTGATCTTGAGGGACTTGTAGGGGTCGTTGGCGCCCAGGAAGTAGGCGTGACGGACGAAGAAGCTTTCTTCGTTATAGTCGGTATCGATAAACCAGCAGGCGATGCCGTCGGGGCCGTCGCTGCGGACTTCGCCGGTGTTGGGGTGGAAGACATCCACACCGTTGATCTTGACCCGGATCTGGCCGTCATCGGCCGGCAAGATATCGATGTCCGGCTCGCCGAAGATGACAAACAGGTTGCCCTTGCCGGTGTTCTTCAGGTCGTCGGCCATGTGGAGGTCGGCGTTCATGCGGGCCTTGAGCACGGGGATGCGACCGAGCTTGTCGAACTCGGTCGAGCGGGCGTCGTAGTTGAACGCGCAGGCGACGAGCACGTTGAAGTCGGCGTCGCCGGCCTCCCTGGCGGCGGCGACGAGGTCCGGGCGCGAGACGGTGCCGAACTCGGGGCCGATGAAGACGGCGGCGCGCTTTTCCGTGCCGGTTTCTTCGTCGCCCTCGATATATCGCCCTTCGGCGCAAACCAGGTCTCCAGGCCAGGGCGTGATCGAGGAGAAGACGATCTTGTCGTCCTTGTGCGCCTGCTGCACGCCGGCGGTCTTGAGGTTCTCCAGGATCATGGTCGGGAAATCCTGCTTCTCGCGGTAGCCGGCCTTCGATTCTGCAAGGCTGTCGATTAGCTCGTCGTTCTCGTCCACCCCCAGCACGCGGTGCGGCGAAAGGCTCTCGACCGTGAACGGCCCGGCGACGCGGACCTTCTTATTGTCCTCGTAGGGCTTGTCGTAGAGGTATTCGTACTCAGCCTTGGCGGCGATGGAGGCGTCGATCTCTTTCTGCCGGGCGATGCGCTGTTGCCACCACTGGGCGTGCAGTTCCTTCGCCTCGGCCGGCCAACCATCCTCGGCGTCGCGGGGGATCTCCCATTCCTCCCAAGCCAGCAAGCCGTCATTCCCGCGCACGCGGGAAACCAATTTTGGGCTCTCTGGATGCCCGCCTTCGCGGGCATGACGTGATGTGGTGCGGCCCAGCGTGACATTTAACTGTTTACGCAGAGGTTCGAGCGTCTGCTGGAACTTCTCCCAGATGACGTCGATCTCGGCGTTGTGGGCGATGCTGCCTAGCGTAACGTGTTGCACGCGCTCATAGACGAAGCCTTGCTGAATGTCTTCGCGAGTCGGGACCTCGGACGGTTCGATCCGTCTGATCTCCGCGTCCTTGAGTTGGCCATTGCGGCTATCGGCAAGCAAGTAGTACAGGTAGCGGGCGCCCATTAGCCGGGCACGGGCCAGTGCAAGGGCGACGCGAGAGGTGTCGATCGTGATCCAGCGACGACCTCTTTGCTCAGCAACATAGGCAGTTGTGCCGGACCCGCAAGTGGGATCGAGGACCAAGTCACTAGGGTCAGTGGTCATCAGCACGCAACGGTCAACAACGAGCGGAAGCGTTTGGACAACGTAGACTCGCTTTTCGTTGTATCCGCTGATTTGCGTGTCATACCAGACGTTCACAATTGGGGTGACAGGGTAGTCGTTCAGAAAATTCACGAATCGTAGAGTCTTCCCTTGTGCCAGCAGGCGATCCGCCTGGTCAAGCCGCCGAATCCCGAGAGCGGTTGTCTTCCAGTGAGAGGACGCTGATGGTTTGTAAGCCGAACCCCGCCACTCGTATGGCCGATCCCCCTCAGACTTACCATCCGAGAACAGCGGATACGGTTGAAGCACTATGCGCTCGCCAGTGCCTCGGATACGAAGATCCTCAAACTCCCTCTTGCCGAGCTTGCGCCGGGCGAATCTCTCTTCCTCGATCCAGTCAAAGTTGGTCGCACCTTCTTCTCCGGGCAATTTAGGATAGTAGAGTGGGCGGTATTTCACTTGCGTTTTATTTTTCGCGTACCAGAGAATGACATCAAATACGGAAGCGACGATTGATGCCGACTGGCCGCCGGTCTTTTTGAAGTTGATCACTGCGCAGAAGTTATCTTCTCCGAAGACTTCGTCCATTAAAGCCCGGACACGATGCACATTCTCGTCGCCGATCTGCACAAAAATAGAACCTGACTCCGACAAGAGGTCGCGAGCAACCGTCAAGCGATCTCTCAGGTAAGTCAGATAGGAATGGACTCCCTCTCGCCATGTGTCGCGGAACGCCTTCACCTGCTCCGGCTCCCGAGTGATATGGTCGGCGTTGCCATCCTTCACATCTCGACTCGTCGTTGACCACTGGAAGTTCGAGTTGAACTTGATGCCGTAGGGCGGATCGATGTAAATGCACTGCACCTGGCCGCGAAGACCCTCTCGCTCCGCGAGCGATGCCATCACTTGCAGGCTGTCACCGAGGATCATGCGGTTGGACCAGTTGGCGTCGTGTTGGTAGAACTCGGTCGAGCGTGCCTCGTCGGGCAGGCCGTTGAAGTCGGCGAAGAGGTCGGGCTGGAAGCCGGGCTTGGTGGCGGCCTTCTCGGCCCTTGCGAGTTCGCTGCGGCGGAGCAGCTCGTCGATCAGTACCTTGGGGTGGACCTTTTCCTGGATGTAGAGCGGCGGGGCGGGGACGACGAGGTCGGACCAGTCCTGCTCATCCTTGCCGCGCCAGACGAGTTGCGGGTCGAGGTCGCGGTTGCGGCGCTCGTAGGCTACGCGAACCGGGCTCTGCTCCTCCTTCTGCATGACCGACTGGTATTCCGCAGTGGGGATATTCTTGCGGGTCGATTCTTCGTGGGTGAGGACTTCGACGGTCTTCTTCGGTTTCTGCTTGGCCATGGCGGTGTTGTCCCGGCGGTGTTACTGGAGGGTTCGTCTGAGCGTTTGCAAGGCGGTCAACAGCGCCGGGATATCATCCTGGATGATGGTCCAGATGGTGTCGTCGTCGATGCCGAGGTAGGCATGGATCAGCCGGTTGCGGGTGGCAATGATCAGGCGCCAGGCAATCTCCCGGTGGGCGGCGCGCACCTCGTCTGGGATGTGGGTAGCGGCCTCGCCGATCAGCTCCAAGTTGCGCAGGGCGGCGTCGTAAGTAAGTCCGTCGGCGACGAAACCGGCCTGGTCCAGTCCCGCGGTGTAGGTCTGAACCTTCTGTGCAAAGGCGATCATGTCGTCCAGGAAGAAGCGCCATTCGCGCCTGCCTTTGTCAGGATCAGACATGGATCGCCTCCCGCTCGATATAGGGACGCAGCTCCGGGCGCAGAGCCTTTTCCGTCACCAGATCCACCGGGCAGCACAGCAAATCTTCCAGATAGAACTGGACACCGAAATAACGCTTTGATGTCGCGGGGCCGTCAAAGGCAACCAGGATGTCCATGTCACTCTCGGGGCCTGCGGCATCGCGCACGGTGGAGCCGAAAAGGGCTAGGTCGGTGACGCCGAACCGTTTCGCCAGGGTCGCCTTGTGGGCTTTCAGCAACTTCAGTGCTTCATCGTTTTTCATGTCGCTTCGCGCTCGGATACAGGCGGCGCGTCCTTCATCGCCGGTTCGCGCGGCGCCTCGCGCGCGCGTAGCCGTATGTCGATCATTCTATTGAATTCGGCCGGCACCGTCTCTTCGAAGTCGGTTTGGATCGCGTAGACCTCGGCGAACTCGGCGAAGGCCCATCGGCCGTAGGCACCGAGGTGATTCACCCCCGGCACCCAGTAGCTGTCCATGGTCGCCTTCTTCTCCTTGGCATCCTCGCGGCGGTAGCCCTTGATCTCGACGACGAGGTGAAGCAGATCGTCATCACCGTGGCCGTCGTCCACCAGCACGATGAAGTCGGGCAGGTATTTACGGGATTCGGAACCGTACCGGTACGGGACTTCGAGGCCGAGGTTGTGGTTCTTGACGTAGGCCCGGACGCGCGGGTGCGCCTCGGCGACGCGGCAGAATTCCGCCTCCCAGTCGCTGTCGCAGACGACCCAGTTGATGTGGCAGCGGTGTACGTCCGTCTGCCAGCGGGTCTTCTTCGACGTGTTGAAGTTGACGTGGATGGTCGAACCGCTGGGGTTGTACGGGTCGAGCACGGCCTTGATCGGGCTCTCGCCCACGAGCTTGCTGACGATGCCGCGGGTGATCCGCTCGCAGGCCATGTCGGCAAGCTCCTGGTACATGAGCTGGGCCGGGTAGGTGCCGCCCTTGCAGATGAGGTGGCCGTCGAGCCACTGGCGCGTGATGCGCTTGAGCTGGCCGAAGAGGTGGAGCTTGGGCTCCTCGCCCGGGTCGCGCCATTTGGTGTAGAGCAGCCGCTGCGTGAGGTGGAAGAGGAGCGTCGAGCGACGCAGGTCGCCGGTGTGGATGAGGTTCAGGTCGACGGACTCGCCTATGATCCCCTGGTTCTGGGTGACCGAGGGGCCGACCAGGTCCGGGGTGAGCTCGAGCGTCGAGTCGTCGTTGAACTCGGCGGAGAGGCGCTCTTCCGGCAGCTCGACGCGGTAACCCTCGACACGCGGGAACCGGATCTCGCAGTCGTCGCGGTCCGGAGTGATCGCCTTGACCTGGATCGTCTCGCGCGGGGGCTGGGGCGGAGCGATGACGGGCTTGGCCGTGAAGTCGAACGGGATACCGAGGACGTCGGCGTACTCGACGTTGAAGAGCCCTTCTTCGTTGAGGTCGTAGGACTGACGGCGAAGCGCTCGGCCGATGACCTGCTCGCAGAGGAGCTGCGTGCCGAAGGCGCGAACGCCGAGGACGTGGGTCACGGTGTTGGCATCCCAGCCCTCCGTCAGCATCGAAACGGACACGACGCAGCGCGTGGATCCACCGAGACGGCCCTTTTTCCCGACGGTGTTCATCACCTCGCGGAGCAGGTCTTGATCGGAGATGTTCTCGGCCTGCCGGCGGTCGCCGGTGCGTTCGATGATCTCGCGGCGGAAGCGGTCGATCTCGTCGGATGCCATGCTACGGAAGTTCTCGTCGAGGGCTTCGCCGGACTCGAGTTGCTCGCTGTCGATGAGCAAGGTGCGGGGGCGGGCGAGCGGGTTGCCATACTCGTCGAAGTTACGGAAGAGCGGCAGCCGGCCGTTCTCCAGCGTGGTGGAGCCGTCGTCGTTCTCGCGGTGGAAGCCCGAGACGTAGTCGTAGACGAGCTTCGAGGTCGAGGTGTTGTTGCAGACGACGATGAAGCACGGCGGGACGTCGATGCCCGCGTTCTCCCACAGCTCGAAGGTCTTGTCGTAGTGGCCATAGAGGGCTTCGAGCGCGGTCTGAAGCTCGACGGGCATGCTGAGCGGGTCGAGCTGGGCGACCTTGCCGCGGCCCTTCCTGGGCATCTTCTTGCCGATGTGCTCCCAGAGATTGCGGAACTTGGGCATGTCGCCGCCGGGGATGTTGTCGGCAACCGGGACGCGGGGGAGCTTCACGATGCCGCACTCGATGGCGTCCATCAGCGAGAAATCGCTCATCGTCCACGGGAAGAGCGTGCCCTCTGCGTAGCCGGAACCGCGGAGGAAGAAGGGCGTGGCGGACAGATCGACCACACGCTGGACGCCGAGCTTTCGCTTAACCGCTTCGAGCCCGGAGATCCACAGCCGGGCGGCCTCCCGGTTCTTCTCGGCCTCCTTCCTGTCGTCCCCCTTGAGATCGCCCTCGTCGTCCTCACCGGGCTTCTCCCGATAGCAGTGGTGCGCCTCGTCGTTGAGCACCAGGATATCCCTCAGGCCCATGAGGTCGGGCATGATCCGCTGGAGCCTCTGGCCGTCGGTTTCGAGCGTCTGGAGCTGCGCGCCTCGACCCTGCAGGAGAGAGCGTCCACCCTTCGAGAGATCCATGGTCTCCCGCGGCTTGAATGCGTGGAAGTTGGTGATAACGATCTTTGCCCGATCCAGATCGCCGAGCACGTCGCCCGGCACCAGCTCGCGGCTCTGATAGTAGCTGTCGGGGTCGTTCGGCTGGAGCACCCGAAGCCGATCGCGGATGGTCAGCCCCGGCGTGACCACCAGGAACCCGCGCGTAAACTTCTTGCTGTTCGGTCGCCTGACCGCGTTGATCGTCTGCCAGGCGATGAGCATCGCCATCACCGTGGTCTTGCCGGCGCCTGTCGCGAGCTTGAGGGCCAACCTCGACAGTCCCGGATTGGATAGCTCGTTCGCGACCTCGAGATGATCGAGGAATCTACGGCCTTCTTTGCCGAGCTTCGGAGCGACTTCGGTCAGCCAGATGGCCGTCTCGACGGCTTCCACCTGGCAGAAGAACGGCCGGATGCTGCTGAATTTGTGGTAGCGCCAGTGCTGGAGCAGCCGGGCCGTCTCGGGCGTAACGTGCCACTGGCTCGGGTGCGGCAGCTCGCGCCAGAGGTCGATGCGCCTGCGCAGCTCGTTGATGATCGATGTCGGGTCATAGTGCTGACTTTCGGTCGACAGCCCCTTTCCCTCGTCGAAGACAAATTGGCGCTGCTCTTGCCGGCGCTTCTTCGGCTTGGGGATCGGGGTGATGAACTCGGCGCGCCGTCGCCGATCGATGATCCGGTTGGTGGGCTGACCGCTCTCGTCGAGCTCCCAGTATCGAGCCGGGTACTCATAGGGAGAGTTCAGGATCGGCTGCTCGAAGAATCGATCGCTCATGCTCGCCCGAGGCTCGTTCCGGATCTCGCTGGCGGTTTGCGTCGGTGCGCCAAACGATAGCGGTGAGCGGTCCGGCAACCCAACATCCCTTTGATGGTCATGGGGCGGACGCAGGGATCAGTTTGAGCGCGGTCTCCACTCTCGCGATAGACAGGAAGTCGCGGTCGTTGTGGAGCAGCGGCAAGTCGAGAAGGACGCAGCTCGCCGCAATCAGGCAATCGTTGGTGTGTCTCGGCGTGAATGCGGCCCATCGGCAGCGCGCATAGAGTGCGCCGCCGCCCTCGCCACCTTCAAACCATCGAGAGATACGTCCACGCGCAGCCGGGAAAGCTCACGGTCAAGCGCATGATAGTGCCCTGGCGAGCGTGCGCCCTCGAGGATTTCCTGGATGATGACGGGGAGCGCGTACACCGGGTGGCGCCGGCGTCCAGCTCGGCCTGTAACAGATTGGCGGGAGGGCTCTCATCGCCGCGCAGCCAGTCGATCCACACCGGGGTATCCGCGATCACGATTCGTGCGCTCGCTCCGGTTTCGCGCTAGACCTATCGGACGGCGATACGGCCGGATAGATGCGCTCCCAGCCGAGGAATTTCGCGGCGCCACCGGCGCCTGGGTCGTAGTCCTCGGCGATGCAGCCCGTGCCGCGAAGCGCGAGAAGCCCGGAGTAGTCGTAGGGCTTCACGAACTCCGCGAGGGCCGCGTGTACCGCTTCACGGGTGGTGCGGACGTGGGCCTTGGCCTTGGCCTTCTCGACAAGCTCGCGATCGATGACGACGTTGGTGCGGACCTGGCCCTCGATGACCCTCTTGCGCGCGGTCTTGCGCGCTTTGAGCGCCGGCCGTGCGGTAACGGACTTGCGTTTCAACATGTTCGACCCTCTTTACACATCAATGTGTATCAGCATAGCACTGGGGCGTCCTCGGGCGCGAGGGTGACCCGGCGATAAAGGCGTCGAAACCCTTAGTTAGTGCTGGCCATGGCTTTTTGCCGCTCCCGCTCGAGCAAGTCGCACTCGGCGACGTCCAGCATCTCCTGCATGGTGAGGAACAGCGGCTCGGGATTGGCCCAGAGCGCCTCTGGCAACAACGCGCACAAACCCTCGCGATCGAGTCCGCGCGGCGAGTTCGTGACATCGGAGGAGGACAGTCCGCTCTCCCCGAGATGCAGCAGGGGAGGCCAGGGTGGCGCGAATTCGCTCACGCCTGTATCCGCGCCATGAGCGCGTCCAGGGCCCGGTCCGGCAGGGCGCGTTTCAGGAAGGCAAAGGCGTAGGTCAGCGTGCTGACGAAGTAACGCGGGCTCGGATTGTCCTGCTCCAGGGCCCTGATCACCTTGGCGAGCACCGCCTCGGCGGGCAGCGTGAACCAGCCCGCCGACCCGTGGTTCTTGAGCCAGCGTTCGATGCCGCCGCGGTTGGCGGTATCGGGGTTCTCGCAGAGCACGGTGCGCTCGAAGGTCCGGTAGGCGTTCTCCCGGAAACGGCTCGTGATCGGACCAGGCTCGATCAGGACCACCCGGATCCCGGTCCCGCGGAGCTCCTGGCGCAGGGTGTCGCTCAGGGCCTCGAGGGCGAACTTGCTGGCGTTGTAGGCCCCGCGGTACTTGAGGGCCACGAGCCCGAGCAGCGAGCTGTTCTGGATGATGCGCCCCCGGCCCTCTGCCCGCATCACCGGCAGGATGAGGCGCGTCAGCTCGTGGGCGCCGAAGACATTGACCTCGAACTGGGCACGCAGGGCGTCGCGGGTGATGTCCTCGAGCGCGCCCAACTGCCCGAACCCACCGTTGTTGAAGAGGCCGTAGACCCGTCCACCGGTGTGTGCCAGCGTGGTCTCGACGGCGGCCCGGATGGAGGCCGAGTTGGCGAGGTCGAGTTGCACGGCGGTGAACCCCTCGGCCGACAGGCGTTGCACGTCTTCCTGCTTGCGGGCACTGGCGATCACGCCGTAGCCGCGCGCGCGCAGGCCCTGCGCGGCCGTGTAACCGATCCCGCTCGATGCCCCGGTGACCAGGACGCTTCTGTCCGGTGTGCTTGCCATACGACCTCTCCGCTCTTTACCATGGCCCGAGGACCCAGCCGCGGGCTGTCGCGGACACGGGCGTGTATCCGCGCATGACCGCAAACGTCGCTCATGATAAACCGTGCCCTCCCCGTGTCGGCCGGCCAGCCCGCGGCACCGGGGCGGATACGGGGGACCGCCCCTACCGGTGTCCTGCCCACGTGGGCAAGCTAGCGCACGGCACCGGGGTGTCTCTGGGGTGGGCGGGACTCTGCGCGCTCCTCGGCCTTTGGAGCCTCACCGTGGTGGCGCAGCCCGCATCGGGACCCGATCCGCGCTATGCCCTGTGTCCCCCCGACACCGCGATCCCGCCCCGCCCCTTTTATGACAGCCGCAAGAGGGCGCCGGGCTTCGTCGCCGGTACCGTTCAAGGCAAGGCCGACGAGGTGCGGGTGCCGGAGGTCGGGCGCTCGGTGCTCGTCGGTGGTGTGGAGCTGGTGCGCGACCGGCAGGCGGTCGCCGCCGATCTCCTGACCTATCGCCGCGATCGCGGCATCGCCGAGGCCGAGGGCCATATCCGCTATTGGGACCCGACTATCTTCTGGAGCGGCCGCCATGCCCTCGTCGAGTTCGATAGCGATCGGGCGCGGCTGGTAGGGGGTGCCTACCGGCTCCCCGGCCGCCGGGCCCATGGGGAGGCGCGTACCGTGACCCACAATAGCCGCAAGGACGAGACCCGGCTCACCGAGGTCGATTACACGACTTGCGAGGCCGAGGTGCCCGAGTGGCGGCTGGAGGCGCGGCGCATGAAGATCAACCACGACGAGCACTGGGGCGAGGCCTACCACGTATTTCTGAACGTGTTGGACGTGCCGATCTTCTACACCCCCTATATCACCTTCCCGATCAGCGACCGGCGCAAGAGCGGCTTCCTGCCGCCGACCATCGGCAGCTCCGACGACACCGGTTTCGACTTCACGCTCCCCTATTACTGGAACATCGCCCCGGAGATGGACGCCACCTTGGCGCCGCGCCTCCTGAGCGATCGCGGGGTGTTGCTCGGGGGCCAGTATCGCTATCTCATGCGGAGGGGCGACGGCCAACTCGATGCCGAGTACCTGCCCGTCGACAGCGAGCGCGACGACGATGCCCGCTGGCTCATCGGTTACGCACATGAGCAGAGATTCGCCGGCCACCGCGGCCACCTGTTCCTCGACTTCACCCGCGTCTCCGATGAACAGTACTTCGACGACTTCGGGACTAGCCTCGCCCTGACCAGCAGGCGTTATCTGGAGCAACGCGCGGACGCGCGCTACTCCGGCGATCTGTGGAACGTCCTGGCGCGTTTCCAGGGCTACCAGACCGTGGATGACACGATACCCGAGATCAACCAGCCCTATGATCGTCTGCCGCAGGTGTACTTCAATGCCTATACCCCCCGGCGCGAAGGCGGGCTCAATCTCGATTTATTGACCCAGAGCAGTTATTTCAGCCGTGGCGCGGGGCCCGTCGGCGGACGCATCGACTTGAGACCCGTGGTCAGCGTCCCGTTCCATACGGCGGGTACCTTCCTGGTACCCAGGCTCGGCGTCGAGTATACGCAGTATTTGCTCGACCAACCCGCCACCGGGACCACGGCTACCACGGCGGACGAGACGCCCAACCGCCTCCTCCCGATCCTGAGCGTCGACAGCGGCCTCCTCTACGAGCGCGACCTGGGCTTCGGCGGGCGAACGCTCTTGCAGACGCTGGAGCCCCGGTTTTTTTATCTCTATATCCCCGAGGTTGACCAGGACGATCTGCCGATCTTCGACACCGGCCAGTACACCGTATCGTTCGGACAGTTGTTCAGGGAGAATCGCTTCAGCGGCCCGGACCGGGTGGGGGATGCCAATCAGATCTCGCTCGGTGTGACCTCACGCTTCATCGACCGCGATTCCGGTTTCGAGCACCTGCGGTTGAGCATCGGCCAGAGTTACTATTTCGCCGATCGGGAGGTGGCGCTCCCGCGCCGCCCGCCAGCCCCGCCCCCCCCCATCGATGACGATCCCGTTTCGGATGTGGCGGGCGAGCTCGTCGCGCGCTTCACGAACGGACTGAGTGCACGCGCCGACGTCATCTTCGATCGCAACGACACGAGCTTCGATCTGGGCCTCCTGGGCCTGCGGTATCTCCCCGATTCGAGGACCATCGTCAATGCCGAGTACCGTATCCGCCGCGACATCGTGGGTATCGATGAAACCGGCGCTGAGCAGACGGACATCGGGATCGAGCAGACGGACGTGTCGCTGCGGCTCCCGGTGACACCGGCCTTGAGCGTCGTCGGGCGCTGGAACTATTCGCTCGACGGCAACGAGACGCTCGAGGCCGCGGTGGGTCTGGAGTACGAGAGTTGCTGCTACGCGGTGCGCACGGTGGCGCGCCGGTTTCTACACCAGGACTCCTCGACAAGGGCGGAAGACGATACCACGCTGGATAACCAGATCTTCGTGCAACTGGAGCTCAAGGGCCTGGCCGGATTCGGGCGCTCCACCACGAGCTTCTTGAAGCGTAGCATCCCCGGCTACGAGAATGACTTGACATCCGGGATGTGAGACATGCGATCGCGTGAAAAGACCTGCCGCGCGCGGCTGACGGGCGTTTCTTGGCGCTGCGCATGAGTGCTTCCGATCGCTTCCGAACGCTTTCGCGCGCGCTCGGGCGAGTGCTCCTCGCGTTGCTCGTGCTGGCACCGGCTGTGGTCGCGGGGGGAGAACCGCTCGATGCCATCATCGCGGTCGTCAACGACGACGTGGTGATGGCGAGCGAGCTCAAGCGCATGGTGCGGCGGGTCGAGCGGGAGATCGAGCAGCGCGGCGGCGAGCTGCCGTCCGATCGGGTGCTGAATCGCCAGGTCCTGGAGCGCCTGGTGCTCACCAAGATCCAGATCCAGACGGCGCGGCAGACCGGCGTCCAGGTGGATGACGAGAGCCTGAATCGCGCCATGAGCAACATCGCCGCCGAGAACGGCATGACCCTCGCCCAGTTCCGCCAGGCGGTCGAGTCGGAGGGCTACGGCTTCGTCCAGTTCCGGGAGGATATCCGGAGCGAGATCATGGTCTCGCGCCTGCGCCAGCGCCAGGTGGACAACCTCATCCATGTCTCGGACCGCGAGATCGACAACTACCTCGCGACCCAGGCCCGGCAGGAGAAGATCGACCATGAATACCACCTGGCGCAGGTCCTCGTCGCGGTGCCCGAGGACGCGGACGCCGACGGACGCAAGGCGGCGCGCGACAAGGCCTTGGCGGCCCTCAAGCGGCTGCGCCAGGGCGAAGATTTCGAGCAGGTCGCGATCGCCGTCTCCGATGACCAGGAGGCCCTGGAGGGCGGCGACCTCGGATGGCGCAAGGCCGGCGAGATCCCGGCGATCTACGCCGAAGTCGCGACCTCGCTGCGTGAGGGCGGCGTGAGCGATCTCATCGAGAGCCCGAACGGCTATCACATCGTGAAACTGATCGCGGTGCGCGGTGGCGATACCGGGCTCGTCACAGAGACCCACGCCCGCCATATCCTGGTCAAGCCCGACGATCTGGTGAGCGCCGAGACGGCCCGCGCCCGGCTCGATCGGCTCCGAGATCGGGTGCTGGCGGGCGAGGACTTCGCCGGGCTCGCGCGCCTCAACTCCGCCGACAAGCAGAGCGCCGCCAAGGGCGGCGATCTCGGCTGGATGAGTCCCGGAAACCTGGTCCCCAAGTTCGAGGACGCCATGACGGCGCTCGAGCCGGGCGGGGTGAGCGAGCCCTTCGAGACCGAGTTCGGCTGGCACATCGTGCAGGTCCTGGAGCGGCGCCGGCGCGACAACACCGTGGAGGCCATGCGCGCCCAGGCGCGCGAGGCGATCCGCCGCCGCAAGGGGGAGGAGGAACGCCAGGCCTGGTTGCGGCGGCTGCGGGACGAGGCCTATGTCGAATACCGCCTGGAGGAGTGATGCAACATCGATCGCGGTGACCGCCGGGGAACCGGCCGGGATCGGTCCGGACCTAGTGGTCAGGCTCGCCCAGGAGCGGCTTGCGAGCGGGATCGTGGCCGTGGCCGATCCCGATCTGCTCCTGGAACGCGCGGCCCTGCTCGGGCTCCCGCTGCGAGTCATCCCCTTCGAGGCACGGGCCGCGGATCCGCTTCCAGGCCGCCGGGCGCCCGGCGAGCTTCGCGTCCTCCCCGTGCCCTTGCGCGTACCGGCCGTCTGTGGCCACCTGAACGCCGTCAATTCCGCCTATGTCGTCGAGACCTTGGAGCGCGCCGGCCGCGGGTGTCTCGAGGGGACATTCGCCGCGCTGGTGACGGCGCCGGTCCACAAGGGGGTCATCAACGATGCCGGCATCCCCTTCAGCGGACATACCGAGTACCTGGCGGCGCTGACCGGCAGCAGAGAGCCGGTCATGATGCTGTGCGCACCCGGGCTGCGGGTGGCGCTCTGCACGACGCATGTGCCGCTCCGCGAGGTCAGTGCGCTCATCACGGAGGCGCGTGTCACAAGCGTCCTGCGGGTCCTCGTGCGCGACCTTTGCGAGCGCTTCGGGGTGCAGGCGCCGCGCATCATCGTGTGCGGCCTGAACCCCCACGCCGGGGAAGGCGGCCACCTCGGCCACGAGGATGCCGAGCACATCGCCCCGGCCATCGCGGCGCTGCGTGCCCTGGGCCACGCCATCGAGGGCCCGGTCCCGGCGGACACGGCCTTCATCGCGAGCCGGCTCAAGGGTGTCGATGCCGTGCTCGCCATGTACCACGACCAGGGGCTGCCGGTCCTCAAGCACCATGGCTTCGGGGAGGCGGTCAACGTGACCTTGGGCCTGCCCATCCTGCGCACCTCGGTGGATCATGGCACGGCCCTGGACAAGGCCGGGACCGCTGACGTGGATCCGGGCAGCATGCTGGCCGCAATCCACACCGCCCTGGATCTGGCCCGACGCGCCCCAATGGTAAATAAAAGTTTGTGAGGCCGCCCGATGCCAGTCGGCCCTTGGTCCCGGCGTGACCAGAGGCGAGGACCGGCCACCCCGGCCCAGGCGCCGCTTCGGACAGCATTTCCTCACCGATCCAGACGTCATCGAGCGCATCGTCGCCGTCATCCGGCCCGTGGCCGACCAGCACATAGTGGAGATCGGACCGGGCCGCGGGGCCCTGACCCGGCCGCTGCTCGAGGTCCTCGGGACACTGGATGTCGTCGAGATCGATCGCGAGCTGGTCGCGGCGCTGGCGACGGACCTGGGCCCGCTCGGCGAGCTGCGGGTCCATCGCAGCGACGCGCTCCGCTTCGATTTCTCGCACCTCGCACCCGCAGGGGGCCAGCTCCGGATCGTGGGCAACCTGCCCTACAACATCTCGACCCCCCTCTTGTTCCACCTCCTGGCGCACAGCGACGCGGTCCAAGACCTGGTGTTCATGCTGCAAAGAGAGGTTGCCAAGCGCATCGTGGCCGCCCCTTCGACCCGAGACTATGGGCGGCTGTCCGTCATGCTCCAGTATCGCTGTGCCGCCACCGAGCTCTTCTCGGTCGCGCCGCAAGCCTTCCGGCCACAGCCTCAGGTCCATTCGACCGTCATCCGGCTGGTACCCCGCCCGCCGGCGACCCCGGTTGTCGACCACGGCCTTTTCGAGCGCCTGGTCCGGCAGGCCTTCGGCCAGCGCCGCAAGACGCTCCGCAATGCCTTGAGGGGATGGATCGATGAGGCTGGTTTCGGGCGCGCCGGGATCGACCCCATGCTGCGCGCCGAGTCGCTCGCTGTGGCCGATTTCGTGCGCCTCACCAATGATCTGGCGAGCGCGCCAGTCCCGTGAGCATCAACAGCGTCCCCTCGCCGCGCGATGCCTTCACCCGTAGCGCCTCGAACTCACGCCCCAAGCATCTCCGCCCACACCCGGTAACCGGTGCGGTCGCCGAGCACCGGCGTGCCGTCTGTAACGCCGTCGTCCTGATCCAATTTTGGTGGGCGAACTCGTGGAGCACGACGTTCTCAGCCTCAAAAGCGATTTCGCTCATCATCCTCAATCTCGTCCCAGGCGATGATCACTGGCGCTTCCATGCGGGACCGTGAAGGGCAACGGTGCCTTGACACCTAATTCACCTCCAAGATCTCCACATTGTCCGAGACCGAAAGACCGGGGTGCTTGCCGCCGCCGATGAGGTAGAGAACGTTCCCCGAAACC
Source organism: Pseudomonadota bacterium (assembly GCA_030860485.1). Lineage (NCBI taxonomy): Bacteria > Pseudomonadati > Pseudomonadota > Pseudomonadota bacterium. The sequence goes on from JALZID010000176.1 coordinate 24,475, forward strand.
GCGGCGGCGAGACCGTGGCGGGCCGTAGGCAAGGGTGGCAGGCTCAGCCACCGCCGCGTCTCCGGATCGAAGGCTTCGACCTCGGCTTGGGTCGCGCCTGGACGTTCCCCGCCCGCCACGACGAAGAGCCCGTCGAAGGCGGCGCCGGCGACCCCGCCGCGGGCAGTGGGCATTTCCGGTCCTGCGCTCCAGGTGTCCGTGGTCGGATCGTAGACCTCGAGCGTCGCCAGGTTCTTCGACAGGGTTTGCTCCCGGCCCCCGGCCACGTACAGCCGGCCATGCAGTGCGGCGGCGGCGAGGTGGTCACGGCGCGTCGGCGCCGGCCGCCGTTCTTCCCAGCGGTCGGCCACGGTGTCGTACACGTAAAGCTCGTTCGCCAACCCCTCGGTCCCCACCCCGCCGACGACGAAGAGCTTGCCGTCCAGCGCGGCCACGGCCATGGCCCCCCGCGCCTCCGGCAACGGCGCAACCGGCCTCCACGACACAGCCCCGGCGTCCAGCGCAAAGGCCTCTGCGTGGGGTTCGAAGCCCGAACCGGTGTAACCCCCCAGCGCATAGAGGGTGTTCCCCGCCGTGACCAGGGCCGTGTGGTGGCGGGGCGCCGGCAGATTGGGGCCCGCTGCCCAAAGCCGAATGGCAGGGTCGTAGACCTCGACGCTCGCGACGGTCCGCCCGAGGCCATCGAATCCTCCGATCACGTAGATCTTGCCCTGGAGCACCGCCGAGGCGACCTCGGTACGGGGCGTAGGCATGCCCGCGCTCACGCCAAAGGTGTAGGTGCGCACGCGCCCACCCCGTTCGGTAGCTGCGGGCGCGGAGATCTGCGGAGAGATCCCGACTCCGCGCACGTAGTAGAAATAGAGCGCGCCCGCTAGCAAGAGCAACAGCCCTGCGATGGTCGTGATCGTGCGCATGTCCTGAGTGTAGCCGAATCCACCGACCTTGGTGTGGCCAGTCGGAAAGACGCTTGCTGGATAGTTGGCCGGAAATTGTTGAACAGCACAACTACAACAAAGCGCAGGCGAGCCTCCGGCTCTCGAACAAGTGCCGTGGTGGTGGGCTCGGGCTAAACGCCGCTGGCCACCCGATTAAGCGGCAACGGTTTGTACCTCGGACGGCAGCTTGTTCAGGATCAGCTGTTGAAGCTGGACCTTTTTGCTCGCGTTGTCGATGTCAATGCCAACAAGGTTCCCGTTGGCGTCATAGTCCACCACAACCCCTTCAGAAATTTCTCGGCTCTCGACACTCGGTTGTTCGGAGAGGTCAATATACAAGGAATCCGTGTCGGCGTAGTAATTCAGTTTCATGGCTTGAAACCTCGGTCCAAGAAAGCGTTATGGATCGTCACTTATCCTCCAACGTGACGACTCGCAAGTACCGGCCGCCAAGCTCCGGGCAGGCGGCCCAGAACCTATATCGGTTGTGTTCCTGGGGTTCCGAACAAAACGGTTCATCAACGACTCGAATGCACCATTCCTTCTTGAGATATGGGCGCTTCCGGAGTACCTTCTTCTCGAAGTACTCAGTGAACTGATAGGCCGTCATGTTTAACGGGATACCACCACAATGGCCTAGGAGATCTATAGCGCGTAGGATGCGGTTCCCTTCCTTCACCGCATCCGACTCCGGCCGCATAACGAAGAGTCGTAGGGTGTGGACCGCGCCGTTTACGGTGCGCACGTGGACCACGCATTGGGTTTGGCGTAACCGCTCGGAAAAACATCCAGGCCATTCCGCGTGCGCACAGCGCACCCTACGCTTGCTGGCCGTCGACCTCGTCGATGCGGGCGCCGAGACTCTGGAGTCCCCCGTCCTTGGACATCGTCCTTGCGCCCGAGATCAGTGCTCGATCATGGTTGGTGCCCTGACGTGCCGTTCAGAGACAGCCCGGCGTATTGCATATCGCGGCGATCGGCCGCGTTGGGGGCGGTACGCGGGGAGGGGGATTACTGGGCCGACCCCTGCGGGTGGTCCTTTCACACCCCTTGGCTATCTCCCCGCGATTCCGATCGCAGGTGTCTCGACCGCTCCCGCCATCATGCCTGTCCTTGCCTTTATCGCCGAAGAGCTTGTCGTTCCCGCCCTGGCCGAACATCCGGTCCCTGCCCGGGCCACCGATGAGCGTGTCGTTGCCCGGGCCCCCGCATAGGGTATCGTTCCCGCCCAGCCCGCGAATAACGTCGTCGCCGCCCAGGCCGAGGATGACATCGGGCCCCTCCGTACCGCGGATCGTATCGTTGCCCGAGGTCCCGAGGATCGTGACCGCGCGGCCGCCACATCGGGGCGGCGGAGGCGGTGTGCTGTCCGTCAAGACATAACGGGTCAGGGCGAAGTCGTCGTCGCCACCGGAATTCGAGAACCCTGCGGCGACGAGCTTGCCGTCCGGTTGGATCGCGAGCGCTTCGGCACCCTCGAAGTTGCCTCCCCCTAAGAAGGTGCGAAAGCCTCCGCCCGAGAAGCTCGGATCGAGACCGCCATCCGTGTTGTAACGGGCCACGGCAAAGTCGAAATCGTCGGGACCCGCGCCGTTGGAGAACCCCGCGGCGATGAGCTTGCCGTCGGTCTGGATCACCAATGCGTTTGCGCCCTCGGAGTCGCCGCCGAAGAAGGTCCGCAGGGTCCCGCCGAAACCAAAGCCCGTGTCAAGGCTTCCATCGGGGAGATAGCGTACCAAGGCGAAGTCGAAATCGCCGGGGTCCCCGGCGTTGGAGAACCCGGCCGCCACGAGCTTGCCGTCGGGCTGTACCACCAGCGCGTTCGCGCCCTCGGAGCTGCCGCCGAGAAAGGTGCGAAAGCCGCCACCACCGAAGCTCGGGTCCAGGTTACCATCGGGATTGTAACGGGCCAGGGCGAAATCGAAATCGTCGGCGCCTCCCCCGTTGGAGAACCCGGCCGCCACGAGCTTGCCGTCGGGCTGGATTACGAGCGCCTTGGCGCTCTCGGAGGTACCGCCGAAGAAGGTGCGAAAGCCTCCGCCACTGAAGCTCGGGTCCAGGCTGCCGTCGGGGTTGTAACGGGCCAGGGCGAAATCGAGATCGCCGGGAGTCCCGCCATCCGAAAACCCCGCCGCCACGATCTTGCCGTCGGGCTGGATCACCAATGCGTTGGCGCCCTCGGAGTTGCCGCCGAAGGAGGTGCGTAAGGTCCCGCCGACACCGAAGCCGGTATCCAAGCTGCCGTCGGGGTTGTAACGGGCCAGGGCGAAATCGAAATCGCCCGGACCCCCGGCATTGGAGAACCCGGCTGCTACGAGCTTGCCGTCGGGCTGGATCGCGAGCGCGGCTGCGCCATCGTCGGCCCCCCAACCGAAGTCGGTCAGGACGAGCCCGCCCGAGCCGAAGCCGGTATCCAAGCTTCCATCAGGGTGGTAGCGCGCCAGCGCGAAATCGCGACTACCGCCGACGAAGGCGGTACCGGCCGCCACGAGCCTGCCGTCCGGTTGAACGACCACGGCACTGGCCGCCTCGAAACCCCCGAAGTCGGTGAGCACACCACCGTCGGCGCTGAAGCTTCGGTCCAAGTCTCCAGGTGCCGCATGAACCGCGTGGTTGAAACACAATGCCAACAGCGCGACGCTCGCGGCCGCTCGGCGCCACGACCCACCGGTCCCCCGCTCAGGCATGGGCCTCGCGGGCATTAGCCCGTGTTCGTGCGGGATCCGCTCGCACCGGTTCGAATTCCTAACCTTGCTCATAGTTCTCGAAGCCCTCCGTACCGACCAAGCGCTCATCCTCGAGCAGGTCGATGGGTCGTACGCCTTCGGTGTTCCGCCCCACGACGCTGATGTCGCAGGCCGGGGTCCGGACCAGTATACCGCGGTTACTTGAACACAGCATGGCTTCGTCGCGCATCGCACCGGGGTCGGTCGTGTGGCGGCAGCGGGCTGTCCTCTGGATGGCGATGACCGCCCGGCCCCGTGGCGCGGCTAGCTAGTCCAGATGGTTGATACCCGGGAGTTTCGCCACGGACTATGCCGCAACTTCTATTTCGCGCGTTTCCTGATCGCTGCTCACCTCTTTTGCCGCAGCTAGATATTGCCGAATAGCGTCCTGGATGTTTCGAGCGCCTCTTCCTCGGTATCCCCTTCAGACCAACACCCTGGGAGCCCTGGAACCGAAACGCTGATACCCTCCTCGGTACGATGAAAAACAACGTTATATTTCATTGTGCATTACTCATGTTGTTGCACGTGGTAGGCAGTATCCGATTAGCACCAGTTCGACCCCATTCGTCACCTTGTCCGATTTCACACTCTAGACCGCCAATATTCTGGTTCCTAATGGAGACACGCCACAGCTATGACGACTATCTCCGATCCCAACGGCTCGTAGATGATTCCATACGGGAAACGCCGCATCTGGCACCGGCGGATTGCTCCACCTAGAGGATGCTAGGCCAACGGAAAGTCTTTGATGCGCTGAATCGTTGCCCAAGCTTCGTCCCTGAACTCGTCGCCGAGGTGGACTCGCTGCAGGTTGTAGTAGCGAACCGCCCACGTCAAGCTCACGGCGGGCCGGCAAGAGAAGGCGAACCCTCAAGCCTTTCGTCCGAGTTCAGCAAATGCCTCTTCAGCATCGACTGCCGCAAGCTCTCCAGCGTGGTACGCTGCAATACGATCTTCAGCTTCCTTGAGCCATAGTGCATCAAGGGCTGGATCAGGCTTGTCTAGGCTAGCGATGAGACCCTCGACCAGCGCGGCTCGATCCAAGGAGGAGAGCTGCATGGCTTGACGAAGCACCTTTTCGGCGGAAACGGACATGATGGGGCACCGGCTTTTAGATTTGGCAATTTTAGCAGCCCGTAAGTGAAATCTCCACGGTAGGGAAGCCGCTTACCCGGCGCCCATGGGGTCGCCGGAGGCGGGCACCCGCCCCCGGCTCTCTCGGAACGTAGCGTGCGGATGTCCCGCACTACGCACTTCAGGCGTTGGCGACCGGTCGCCTCTTTGACTGCTTCTGTGAAACGCGAGCCAAGGCCGGGCTGCTTTTTGTTGTAGTAAATGACTTCGGCGAGGAACTCACGGCGAGCTGCCGCTACGAACCGGGCTCGTTTCAACGGGACAAGCGCCTAGCCCGGATTTCTCACCGGTGGTATGGAAGAAGGCCGTACCTCGTGGCATAATATGTTCTTGATCAATAGGTTATGCCGACATACGAGGACGGCCTTATGAACACAGAGTGTAGCGCAGAGCGGATAAACTTTCACGGTCTTGGAGGGCGGGGGGTGGTGGGGCGGTTCGATGGGGGCGGATCAGTTCGGATAGGGTTGTGCTCTTTTGCGCGAAGTGGAAGAGCCGACCCACATTTCTGAATCGCTTGGCGGGGTGCTTCGTCGATCATCGGGATCCGGAGTTGATCGAGCACTCGGTGGAATCGCTCGTGAAACAGCGGGTGTACGGGATAGCGCTCGGGTACGAAGACCTCAACGA
>JALZID010000177.1 GCA_030860485.1 Pseudomonadota bacterium
GCCGAGATCGGCACCCTCCGGGCATTGGGTTTCCAGCGCGCCGCCATTCTGCGCGCGTTCCTCACCGAATCGCTGTGTCTGGCCCTCGTCGGCGGGGCGCTCGGGCTCGCCCTGGCCTCGACGCTCGGGGCCATCACGGTCTCGACCATGAACTGGCAGACCTTCTCGGAGCTGGCCTTCCGTTTCACCATGACCTTCGAGATCGTGGCGAAGGCCCTCTGCTTCGTGCTGGCCATGGGCCTTCTGGGCGGATTCCTGCCGGCGCTCCGAGCGGCCCGCCTCGGCATCGTGGAGGCCCTGCGCGCGTCCTGAGCAAGGGCCGGCCCCGGCCCTCGGTCGATACAACTCTCATGGCGATGCACCGGCCCACGGCGATAATCGGGGAGGGGATCGGTGGGCACCGCTGCCGTATAATGCGACGTTCCGTCCTGACAATAATAGGGGGAGGGCCATGGCTACACTTCTCGTCTTGCTCGTCATCGTCGCGGGTGGGTGGGCACTCGCTTACTTCTCGGTACCGCTTCTTCGCTGGACGCTAGCCGGAGGGCTCTTACTCCTGGTCTTGTCGCTCGCCGCGCCGGCCTGGTGGCTCTACCCCCTTTGGCTCCTCTGGGGCTTGGTCGCCCTCGCCAATGTCGCGCCGGTACGCCAGCGCCTCTATACGGCGCCCATGCTGCGCGTCTTCCGCGCGCGTCTGCCGTCCGTCTCGGCGACCGAGCGCGAGGCCCTGGAGGCCGGTGGAGTATGGTGGGATGCGGAGCTGTTCTCGGGGCACCCGCACTGGCAGCGCTTTCTGGAGTTCCCCAAGGCGCGGCTGACCGAGGCCGAGCAGGCGTTTCTCGACGGCCCGGTCGAAGAGCTGTGCCGGATGCTGGACGACTGGCGGATCACCTTCGATCTGAAGGACCTCCCGCCCAATATCTGGGCCTTCATCCGGCGCAATCGGTTCTTCGGGATGATCATCCCGACGGAGTACGGCGGGCTCGGATTTTCCGCCGAGGCGCATTCGCAGGTGGTCGCCAAGGTCGCGTCCCGCTCCGGGAGCGCGGCGGTCACCGTGATGGTGCCCAATTCGCTGGGCCCCGCCGAATTGTTGCTGCATTACGGCACCGACGCCCAGAAGTCCCATTACCTGCCGCGCCTCGCCGACGGGCGGGAGATCCCCTGCTTTGCGCTGACCAACCCCTACGCCGGATCGGATGCCTCCTCGATCCCCGATAAGGCGGTGGTGTGCCGGGGGGAATATCAGGGGCAGCAGGTCCTCGGCATGCGCGTGACCTGGGAGAAGCGTTACATCACCCTGGCTCCGGTCGCGACCGTGCTCGGGCTCGCCTTTCAGCTCTATGACCCCGAACGGCTCCTGGGTGGGGAGGACTATCTCGGGATCACGCTGGCCCTCATCCCGACCGGCCACCCGGGGGTCCGGATCGGGCGCCGCCATTTCCCCCTCCAGCAGGCCTTCCAGAACGGTCCGACCTCGGGGACCGACGTGTTCATCCCCATGGACATGGTCATCGGCGGCCGCGCACAGATCGGGCAGGGCTGGCGCATGCTCATGGAGCGGCTGGCGGTCGGGCGCTCCATTTCGCTCCCGGCGCTCGCGGCGGCGGCCATCAAGTTCTGTGCGCGCAACGCCGGTGCCTATGCCAGGGTCCGCAAGCAGTTCAAGCTCCCGATCGGACGCTTCGAGGGGATCGAGGAGGTGCTCGCCCGCATCGCCGCCGATGCCTACGCCGTCGAGGCGGCGCGGCGCCTGACCACCGCGGCCCTCGACCAGGGGTTCGAGCCGGCCGTGATCTCGGCGCTCCTCAAGTACCAGTCCACCGAACGCCAGCGCCAGGCCATCAACGATGCCATGGACATCCATGGCGGCCGCGCGATCTGCGAGGGGCCCAGCAATTATCTGGCGAACGCCTACCAGGGTGTGCCGGTGTCGATCACGGTCGAGGGGGCGAACATTCTCACGCGCAGCCTCATCGTCTTCGGTCAGGGTGCCATCCGCTGCCACCCGTGGGTTTTCAAGGAGCTCGAGGCGGCGCTGGACACGGATCCGGCCCGGAGTCTCGCGGCGTTCGACACGGCCATCTCCGGCCATGTCGGGTACGTGCTGAACAACCTGGCACAGGCGGCCTTTCATCACCTGACCTTGGGGCGGTTTATGGCCGTGCCCCGGACCGGCCCCGTGGCACGCTACTACGCGGGGATCGGTTGCGCGAGCCTCGCCTTCGCGCTGATGGCCGACGGCGCGCTCATGGTCCTCGGCGGGCAGCTCAAGCGCCGCGAACGCCTGTCCGGGCGCTTCGCCGACGTCCTGTCGGAGATGTACTTCGCCAGCGCGGTCCTCAAGCGCTACGAGGACGACGGGTGCCCGGCCGAGGACCTGCCGCTCGTGGACTACGCCTGCCAACGCTCGCTGCACGTGATCGAAGAGCGCCTCGCGGACATCCTCGACCACTTCCCGTCCCACCCCCTCGGGTGGGTGCTGAAGCGCATCGTGCAGCCGTTCGGCATGCGCCATCACGGGCCGGACGACCCCCTCGGCCACGCGGTCGCAACGGTCCTGCTCGCCCACTCGCCAGCGCGGGAGCGGCTCACGGCGGGGATCTACGTGAACCGCGAGCCCGCGGACGTGACCGGGCGGCTCGAGCACGCCTTCGATCTGATCATCCAGGCCGACGAGATCGAGGCCCGCATCCAGTCCGCCGCCCGCGCCGGACAGCTCGGTACCACGACCGGCCGCGAGGCTTGGGTCGCGGCCCAGCGCGCCCAGCTCATCGGGGACCAAGATATAGCGACCTTGGAGGCCGCGGACAAGGCGGTGCGAGCCGCTATCGACGTCGACGATTTTGCGCCGGAGGATTTAGTAGGGCATGCCGCGGTCGAGGTCCCGATGGCCAGTACGGCGTAGGTAAGCACCGCCTCCGCGGGCGAACCGGTACGAAAGGGGCGGCGTTGGGTCCTGCGCTTCAGCTCACCGACGCATCCCCTTGCTCGCCTCCGCGCTTGGCCCCCTCCCTATCCCTACCCCGCTTTGCAGGGGAGGAAACTGGGAAACTCCAGGGGACGAACTCACGAACTGCCGCCCCGGCTTGCACGGCGATGGGGCTCATGAACTCCCTCCGCGCTTTGCACGGAAGGAACCCCCACCCTCACCACCGCAATATATAGGGGAGAAATCACGAACTCCCTCCGCGCTTCACAGGGCGACGGGACTCATGAGCTCCCTCCCCTGTCCGCGCTTTTTGCGGACGGGGGAGGGCGGGGTGGGGGTTCGCCGTGGCCGGGCTTTCGGAAGCCGCAGGCGCGGCACTCAGACTGTACGTGAAGCTCGCAGTGAGAGGTGGCTTTTGGGCCGTCGCGACCTTCTTTTGGCCTGAGCCTCATCGCCCCTGAGCCTCATCGCCGCCGCATACAAACCCCATCCCGACGGGGAAGACGACAACCCACCGAGGAGATAAACCGGCCGACGCTGGGCCGGCGATGGGGAGCCGGCCGTGCGCCCCGCCGCGAGCGGCCGGCCAGCCCTCCCTTCGGGAAGGCCCCGCTTACCATATTCTCCAATGCTTGTCAAGAACTTCTCCTGTGAAAAAAGTCACAGACTTTCGCCTCCACCTATTGTAAAAGTGGCATGCCTATGATACTGGTAAAATGTTAAATCGATCGAGTGGGGAGGAGCAGGCGGTGTCTTGGCACAGTTCGCGGACAGGCGCCTTTCGGCACCGCTGGGCTTTTGCCCGCCTGTCAGGAGCCACAGAGGTTCGTCGTCTGTTCGGGGCAAAGCCGTGCATTTGGCAGAGTAGGGGGTCTTGTGACAGACATCCAACCGTTGTGTCGCAGCACGAGCCGCCAAAGGCGAGCGCTGTGGGACCGCCGCGCGGAAGCGTGCAGCAACGTGGAGAAATACAATCCCGCCTCGGAAGGCCGCGCAGACGCCGGCCGGTCCTTTCGGATACGAGCCTTTCGTCTCGCTGGTAAAGAATTAAGCGAAAGGCGTAGGGAGATCTAGAGGCCTTGAATACTAGTTTACCCGGCGAAAACATGTTCATACTTCAGAAGTGTCATGTGACGGGGATTGGCCAATCTGTGCCCACGATGCTGGTAGCCGAAAAGGGAATTCGCCGATTACTGTGACGGTAAGTATTATAGAGTGTGAATCGCTGTTAGATAATTAGTCATCGCCTTGCGGGTGCGGAGAAGAACTATGGGACTGTCAAATACCGAGCAGAAGCGAAATAGCGGTTTGATCTCGGCGGGACTGGTGATGCTCCTGGTTTTGGCCACTCCCCTTGCTTATGCGCAGGACCCGATCTGCGGGGACGGTATCTTCAATCCGGATAATAATGAGCAGTGCGACGACGGCAACAACGTTGAGGGCGATGGCTGCTCGTCCACTTGCCAAAACGAGCCGCTACCGCCGGTAGCGAGCGACGTTGCGATCACGGGCACGCCCCAGGTCGGCCAAGTGCTGACGGGAAACTACACCTACAGCGATACCGAAGGGGACTTGGAGGGTGCTTCTACCTTCCGTTGGCTGCGTGGTGACACGCCCATCGCAGGTGCCACGGCCCGGACCTACACCCTGGTGGTGGCGGATGAGGGAGCCCTGATCACGTTCGAGGTCACTCCGGTGGCCCAGAGCGGCACCTCGCCGGGCGTGCCGGCTACCAGTGACGCGGTGAGACCCGTTGTCCCGCCCATCAACCTTCCCCCGACGGCGAGCAACGTGTTGATTTCGGGCAACCCCCGGGTGGGCCAGGTGCTCACCGCCAGTTACGACTACTTCGATGCCGAGAACGATCCGCAAGGCGCCTCCACCTTCCGCTGGCTGCATACGGACGGGGAGGTTGATACCCCGATCGATGGCGCCACGGCGCCGACCTACACCCTGGTGGCGGCGGATGAGGGAGCGCTGATCAAGTTCGAGGTCACCCCGGTGGCCCAGAGCGGCATCTCGCCGGGCCTGGCGGCCAGTGCCGTGGTGGGACCCGTCGTCACCCCCGAGCTCCATCCCTCGACTCCCCCGACGGCGAGCAACGTGTTGATTTCGGGCAACCCCCGGGTGGGCCAGGTGCTCACCGGCAGCTATACCTACGCCGATGCCGAAGGTGATTTGCAGGGTACCTCCATCTTCCGCTGGCTGCGCGATAACGTCGCCATCCCCGGTGCCACGGCCCGGAGCTACGCCCTCGTGGCGGCGGATGAGGGAACGCTGATCAGGTTCGAGGTCACCCCGGTGGCCCAGAGCGGCCCCTCGCCGGGCCTGGCGGTTGCCAGTGCCGAGGTGGGACCCGTCACCCCCGCGCCCAACGATCGCACGACGGCGAGCGACCTCGAGCTCATCAGTCTGACGGCTACCCCGGATTCCCTAACCGTCAACGGGCAGCTCACCTATACGATCAAGGTCCGGAACAACGGCCCTGCAACGGCAACGGGCGTCCACGTCATAAATGCCCTGCCGCCTGGGGCCGCCCCCGTGCCCGCGGAGGGGCCTGCCGATTCCAGCCAGGGCCAGTGCAGTGGTACACCCTCTTCAGGTCCGCCACCTCAAGCGCTTACGGTGCAGTGTGATCTAATCGAGCCGCTTCCCCCGAGTGCTGAGGCCACCGTGACGATAAACGTCATGCCCACGGTGGCAGGCGATTTAATTAACACCGCGCAGGTGGCCGCGTTCGGTACCGATCCGAACCTCGCAAACAACAGCAAGACCGTGACGACGACGGTCCGGCTACAGGTTCCGGAGTTAGCCGATTTAGCTGTCACCGCCGCTGTCGGTCCGAGAGCGAGCGGCCAGGGGTTTACCTACACGCTCACCGTCACAAACCACGGTCTGGCCACGGCCACGCGCGTGCAGCTCACAAATGACCTGCCCCGAGACGTTGACTTCGTCTCCTTCGCCGTGAGTCAGGGTAGCTGCATCGGCATCGATCCGATGTTGTGTGATCTCGGAACACTCACGAGCGGCGCAGTGGCGACCGTGACGATCGACGTCGTCATTCGCACCGACGTGGAGCCGGACACCCTCCCTAACCGGGTCCAGGTTAATGCGGACCAGGATGACCCGGATAGGGCGAACAACTTCGCGTCGACGAGCGCTCTCGAACTGTCCAGGCCACAGACCGCCTGCAATAGCGCGCGCTGTACGCTCAGACTGACCTGCAACCGATCGGGCTTTCTACGAGGGATCTGTGAGAACGAGATAAAGCTGTTCGTTGACACGCCTGCGCGCCGGGATACGCGTACGGGCCGGCTGAGCGACGAGCGGGCGGCGAGGCCGCCCAGGGTTCGCTTCGCTGCCGGTATAGGGAATCTTACGGGAGATCAAACGGCGAATGTGCGGCTCCAGATCACGCAGAAGGGTAAGAAGCTCGCGGGTACGCTCATCCAGCGGGGTAAGAAAACAGTCAGGGGCGTGATGGAGATCAAGAACCACGTGGGGGGCATGGGCACCGACAGAATCCGCGTCAAGGTGCGACTGAAGTGACGGACTTTACCGAATTTGCGCAGAAATCGTAAGGCGGGTTAGCGGCTTTATCGCGTAACCCGCCTTCCGAGAAGGCGGCACATGAGCCAAACCCTTTGCCATACCTGATTACGTTCGCGTGAATGTTCTCGGGGTTCATATTTTTCACGGTGGCATTGCTGGAACGCCGCCGTCGCTTGCTGGCCGAAAACAGCGACTCTTACGCGAGGCCTTCGATTCCGTACGCGATCGACGACCGTTTCGGATCGGTTTTCCGATCACCTCCATTGCCTTTGGACGTTACTATTGAACGATTCGGATCTCTCAATCTGCTGGCGCTTGATCGAGTGTCATTCGCCCGCGCCATCGTACCGGGAGAGCGGTTATCAACCCGAACGCGAATGAAACACGAACGGGGTTTGGCAGGGCTGTATCCGCCCGAATGGGCGGCCCCGTGTGGCTGCCCGGGATGGGATTGGAATGATGGGGCCGATCTCTCGAAAGGCGGGTTACGCGATAAAGCCGCTAACCCGCCCTACCGTTCTAGCGCATGGGAGCCTCTAAAAATTGTGATGAAAGCCTATACTGCCGCGGCATGTTACAAGGGATTTCACTATCCAGGCCGATTTTGGAGCAGCATCAGGGATCTAGATCGGCCTTTTTGAGGGGATCATCCC
>JALZID010000178.1 GCA_030860485.1 Pseudomonadota bacterium
TATTGGCCCGAGGATGCAGTTCCACTTCCAGAGTCGGGGAGGGGGCGCCCTCCACCCAGCGAACCGCACCATACACGAACGATTTGATTTTCTGGACACGATTGAGGATAGTCTTGAGCTGCATCCCGTTCCCCTCCCTCTGGGTATCGATGGTTTGTGCACACTGCCATCTTCCCAGAGATCGGAGCGGGATGCTCCCCTAGACCGAACCGCCCGGCTCCCCTTGCCGTTCTATCATCACATTTCCTGTAGGGCTGCGGATCTGTGGGCAACTGGGAGGTTGTCCACAGATCCCCAGCTTGGCCTGTGGGCCCTGTGGGTAACAGGGATGTTATCCACAAGTCCACAGGCACCCCTGCCCCTCACTGGCTCGCAACCACCCACAAATTGTCCCGAAGAGCCAGGCTGGATATCACCGGTGGTGATGTCAAGCGCAACGCTACAAACTCGCTGCAACCCTGTCTTCTACGCCCTTTCCTGACGATCCACGTGGAAGTTTATGCAACTGGAGGGTCTACTCTAATGAAGCGGCTCGAAGAATTTCGAAAGCCAGCGTAGCCAGCGTAGGGCGCGTGCCCGCGCCATTCATTGGCGGTATGATTCCGCCACGCCTGATTACCGTCGCGCCTATGTGCCGGGTGGCACCTATTTCTTCACCGTCAACACCTATTGGCGCCATACGTCTCACCGATGCCGATGTGCGCTCGGCCCTTCGGGATCGGACGTCGGCGAATGAGTTGGCGCGGACACGCGCCCTACGCTCGCTACCTGATCGACACCTACATCCGCGCGGAGGACGGCGAAAAGATTTCGGCTTTCGACGACATGAGCCTGATCCAGCTCATCGTCGAGCGCGGGCGGATGCCGTGAATGCTTTGCCCAAGGGCATCAAGAAGAGCGAGGACGCGGTCGCCGAGACCATCGAGAACAACGTACGAAAACTCATCATCAACGAGTCGCCGGTGGACCCGGCTTACTACGAGAGGATGTCCAAGCTGCTGGATGCCCTGATCGAGCAGCGGCGCAAGGGGATGGTGAGCTACAAGGACTATCTGGACAAGATCGCCAGGCTGACGAAAGAGGCAACGAAGCCGGGCGGTGGGCCGGGCGGCTACCCGGCGGCGATCAACACCGCGGGCAAGCGGGCGCTCTACAACAATCTGGGCAAGGACGAGAAGCTGGCTCTGCTCGTCGACAAGGCAGTGCAGGAAAGCCGGCAGGACGGTTGGCGTGGCAATGCGATGAAGACACGGCGCGTGCGGAACGCGATCAAGGCGGTGCTTGAAAAGGCATTTCTAGAAACGCAGGCGGCCGGGTTCAACGGGGATCCGAAAGGGCGCGGCCGAGTACAGCGTGCGCGCGAGTGAGCCGGTCTATTGCTTGAGGTCTTCCTGAGGAATCGGAGCGATTTCCTTCCCAGCACGAAGTCGTGCTGTTCCTCTTCCCTTCGAGGGCGACACGAGGTAATGCACCGGGCGATCGCCTCGCGCATCTCCTTGAGCATGCTTCGAGTGCCGCGCGAATGGGCGCACAAACCCGGGTGTTGCCGGTAAAGCTCCGGTAAAGTTTGCAGGTGAACCGGCTTTTTTTACCGCTTCGGCCGGTAGCTCAGCCCAGTAGTCGCGCCAGCGACTGACTTATCTCATTGAAGAATAAGCGCAATACACTGCGGGCCGGGACCGGGCACGCAACTTGACCCGGATAGGGAGCGTCCGGCTGCGGCCGGGGACCCGCACATCACCAACCATTTCGAACACAGGAGGACGGACCATGAATTGGGACCAAGTAGAGGGTAATTGGAAGCAGTTCAAAGGCAAAGCCCAGCAGGTCTGGGGTGACCTTACCGACGATGAGCTGGATATCATCCAAGGGAAGCGCCAGGAGCTCGTAGGCCGGTTGCAGAAGACGTATGGCTATACGAAGGAAAGGGCGGAGCAGGAGGCAGACAAGTGGGCTAGAGAGTTGTCCTAAGCGTTGCGGATCAGCGTCAGGCTCGCTGCCGCTCTCCGAGTCCGCTCCCGCGGTCCTGGAGAGCGGCACGCCGATCCCGCAGGTTCTTGCTTGCTGATCTTCGTGCTGCGCCACTGCAATTGGGCGAGGGTGCGTAGCGCCCAATGGTTATCGGTTGCGGATGTGGCACACAGAAGTGTACAGTTGCGGATGTGGCATACAGAAGTGAATTAGAAACATCGGAATCATTGAACTAGGAGAAAAGCGATGTCATTGGGAACCATACTGTTGATCGTACTGATCGTGCTCCTGATCGGGGCCGCGCCGACCTGGCCGTATAGCAGCGCATGGGGCTATGGCCCGAGCGGACTCTTGGGTGTTGTGTTGGTCGTCGTGCTTATCCTATTGCTCTTGGGCAGGATCTAGCGCAAAACGGGTCGAGACCGCGCAAACCGGCCAGCCATTGCAAGGCCATGGCCGTGTGGGGCTACCGCAGGGCGGTGACCGCCTTGCGTCGTTTAAACCTTGTACGACGAGACGAGGATCCTGTTATGAACACTCGCGACGTGATTTCAACGCTAAACGACCTCATTGAAACCTGCAAGGATGGCGAAGAAGGATTTCGCACCTGTGCCGAGAACGTTCGGAACGCTGAGCTCAAGGGCGTGTTTATGGAGCGTTCGCAACACTGCGCGAAGTCTGCAGAGGGGCGCGTTGCACCGTCGTTGGCTGAACGTCAAAACCGTGATCACCAGCAAGGACGAGGCGGCCGTGCTTGCCGAATGTGAACGCGGCGAGGACATGGCAGTCGTGGCATACAAGGACGCCTTGGCGCAGGATCTCCCTAGTGATGTTCGCAAGCTGATCGAGCGGCAATATCAAGGAGCGATCGCCAACCATGACCTCGTGCGCGGCTTGCGCGATAGCTTTAGTGCCGCGGCTTAAGCGGTAGCGTCACGCGGCTCCCCCCTGCCGGCGAAGCGCACTGGGAACGTGGTGCCTATCATGTTTAAACAGCAGTTTTCCACCATCGATCGAGACGATCTCGAGCAACGAATGGCAGCGCACAGCCTCAATAACAAGGACCGGCACCGAGGCTTTGCGCTCGTTAACGTCCTCGGCGAAGGAGCATTTGCAATGGCGCACATACCGGGCTCGATCAATATCCCGCACGGTAATGAAGACGTGTTCGAGCGGCGCTTTGCCAAGGACAAGGAGATCATCGTCTACTGCGCCTCTCCCGATTGCTCCGCCTCGGACAACGTCGCGGCAGCGCTGGTGACTCGCGGCTTTCGAAGGGTGTTTGACTACGCCGGGGGTTTGAGCGACTGGCAACAAGGCGGATACTCGATCGCTTCGTCGCCTTCGATAGAAGACGCGCCTACGCTGCCACCGCTATCGTGAGCGGCGAGGCGGGCCCGCATTCAACTGCTCATGGAGGCTCCGTTTTGAGCTCGGACACCTCGCCCAGCGCAATGTCTCGGATGGGGCGGGTCGGCAAAAGTTATTAGGCGAAGCGAAGGTAAATCCTGGTACGTTATCTCCTACCGATGTAATCGGAGGGTTATCCCATGGCTCGATGCGATCTGTGCGGCAATGACTACGACAAGGCCTTTGAAGTTCGGCTGGCCGGCCAGACCCACACCTTTGACAGCTTTGAATGCGCCATTCATGCGCTCGCACCCACCTGCGCGCATTGCGGCTGCAAGATCGTCGGCCACGGGGTGGAAGCGGAGGGTAACTTCTACTGTTGTGCCCACTGCGCGCACCAGGTCGGGATCGGCGGGCTGCGCGATCGGGCCTGAGTTACGCTCCGGAGGGAAGGTCGAGGATAGGGGAGTCCAAGATGGAATCAGACACAGTTAATCGACTGCTCAGGAACGAGCTGTCATCGGTAGAGACCTATCGACAAGCGCTCGACAGGTTCCGGCAGGACTTCGGACAGGTGGCGGCGTTCCAGGAGCTGGATACTCTTTATCGGGACCATGAAGATGCGGTGCGCATCCTCGAGACCCAGGTGGAACAGCTAGGGGGAGAGCCGGTACCCGACTCCGGCGTATGGGGCTCGTGGGCCAAGCTTGTCATGGGAAGCGCAGAACTTCTCGGCGAAAAGGCCGCACTCAAGGCCTTACGCGAGGGCGAGGAGAGTGGCGCGAAGGACTACCGGGAGGCAGCGCAAGAGGCGGACGTGTCATCGGAGGTCAAGAGCTTGATTGAGAATAACCTGCTGCGGCGAGCGCAGGCTCACGTGCAAGTGCTCGAGGACCTCATGCAAGGGCTCTAACCAAACGGGTCCGCTCCGGTCCGGGGATTCCGGATACGTATTGCTGCGCGCCCGCCGGGGTGGACACTCGCATCGCGACCGCCTCGCTGGAGCTGGGCCAGACGGTCCTCGAAGAAGAGATCCAACGGAAGACCCACACGAGCACGCCCACGCGAGTGCGCCGCTTCCTCTCGCGCTTCATGATCCGTTGTCGTCGTATCGTTGAGCATCGAGCTCTTGGTCGTGGTATTTGGGCTCGTCCACGATGACCCGGCGCAACTACCCGCGGCCTCGGCGATCGGCATCGCCGTCGCTGTGTTGTTGGCGGGATGGGGCCTCTTTATCTGGTTTAACAAGCATGCCGAGGAGGTGGAGCCGGAGGCGATGGAACGGACCAAGCGTGAGGACACACAGATCGGCTAGGAACGATCTCGAGGCAGCAGAGGCCAAGGCCAATGGAAGACGAGCAACGGGCTTTCTTACGCTTGAGCGTGGCCTTGGCCATCGGCCTCCTGATCGGGGTGGAGCGCGGTTGGAAAGAGCGCGAGGCCCGGGAGGGCGAACGCGTCGCCGGGGTGCGCACCTACGGTCTCATCGGGCTTTTGGGCGGGGGCATGGCCCTAGTCGCCGAGCGTCTCGGCCCACTACCCCTGGCCTTGGCCTTCCTGGCCCTGGCGGGGGTGCTGACCGCGGCCTATGCGATCAATGTAGAGCGCGACGACGACGCGGGCATCACCAGCCTAGTCGCGGGGCTTCTGACGTTCGCATTCGGTGCGCTGGCCGCACTCGGCCAGGTGGCCGTCGCCGCCGCCTCCGCGGTGGTCACGACCCTATTGCTGAGCTTCAAGCCGGTGCTGCACCGCTGGGTGAGCGCGCTGGAGAGAAAGGAGCTGCGGCGCGCCGGGCTCAAGCTGCTCTTGATCTCGGTGGTGCTCCTGCCGATCCTCCCCGACCGGGGCTATGGTCCCTGGCAGGCCCTGAATCCCTACCAGATCTGGTGGATGGTGGTATTGATCGCGGGCATCTCCTTCGCCGGTTATTTCGCCATCAAGCTCGCGGGCGCCCGCAAGGGCGTGATGATGATCGCGGGCTTGTGCGCCGGTGTAGCCTCGTCCACGGCCTTGACCCTGCACTTCTCGCGGATGGCACGCCGAGAACCCGATGCGACCCCCGTGCTGGCCACCGGGATCTTGCTCGCCTGTGGCACCATGTATCCGCGGATGTTGCTGATCGCAGGACTGATCAACGCTCAGTTGTTGCAGCGCTTGTGGGTGGCTGCGGCCGTCATGGCCGCGCTGGTCTACGGCACGGCGTTATGCTACTGGCGGTCTGCCGCAGGAAAGGAAGAGACGCGCGCGGCTGCACCCTTGGAGAACCCGCTGGAGCTAAGGGTGGCGCTCGGCTTCGGTGCCCTGCTCGCGGTGATCATGATCTTGGGTGAAGCCCTCAAGGCCTGGCTGGGGGAGGCGGGTGTCCTGATGCTCGCGGGCGCTTCCGGCGTGGCGGAAGTGGATGCCATCACCCTCTCGCTCGCCCGCATGAGCCGGGGAGATCTCGCGCCGGGCGTCGCCGTCCTGGTGACCGCGGCCGCCGCCAACAGCCTCCTCAAAAGCGCGATGGCCGCCGGCATCGGCGGGAGGCAGCTCGGGCTGCGGGTCGGCGTACCGCTCCTCGCGGCCTCCGCCGGCGGCCTGCTGGCGGTATGGTGTTTGACTACTTCAGTATGAGCAGCGGTGTAGCGGCGCGGCCGAATGAGATCTACCGCGAGTCGCGACGACAGGAACAACCGTTCCGAAATCTTGTTAAGAGCCGAAGGTTGTAGAGTTGCATCCGGTTCCACTGGAAGGAGAGATCTGGGCGCGCCTTTCAAGCCCTGCGCCCCTTACCCGTTCAGACTGCTGATTAGGCTCCTCCCCGGTTTTGCGTACCTGGTTCCACCTCTTCTTAATCTCGCGCCATTCCGCCCAGTGGCACTGCCGCCACCGGTCGTCGATGTGATTTAGGTTCATGGTAATCGCCTCTCATAAAGACCTTACTGGGCGGAGGTATCCGCCTCGATATATAGTTTGTCGAGTCAAGGTCCGCGCCAGCGCCGGAGGCTGTGGATATATTTGTAATTACAATGACATAGCAACGCCAATTGCACGTTGATGCAGACGTCGCACTCGCCGGCATCCGTAAAAATTGCGAGCTGCTTGTAGATCGTACCGGATGGAACCGATTGGGTGGTGTCTTGCTGCGCGCCGTGCGGGACGTTGCGGGGCCTGACAAGGGAATGTACGCTAAGGCTCCCGAGCCCCCTACTCTCGTCGCAACACATCGCCGTGAGGAGATTGCAATGCAAGCCTTCACTTGCCAAGCCTGCCAGCAACTGATCTTTTTCGAGAACGTGCAGTGCCTGCGCTGCGGACGCACCCTCGGTTATCTATCCGAGGTGGCGGTCCTCAGCGCCCTGGAACCGCTCGGGGGTGATCTCTGGCGAGCACTTGACCCCGAGGCCGGTTCTCGATCTTACCGCATGTGCCGGAACTACCGTCAGGAGAACGTATGTAACTGGATGGTGCCCGCCGAGGAGAGCGACACGCTGTGCCTGGCCTGCCGGTTCACCCGAACCATCCCCGACCTCGCGGTGCCGGAGCATCGCGGTCTATGGCAGCGGCTCGAAGTCGCCAAACGCAGACTCATTTATGGTCTCCTTGGGCTGGGGCTCCCGCTCATCAACAAACAGCAAGACGCCGAGCGAGGGCTGGCCTTCGCCTTTCTCGCCAGCCCGGACCCGCAATTTCGAGAAACCGACGCGGTGAGGACCGGGCACGAACAGGGCTTGATTACGCTTGACATCAAGGAAGCCGACGATGCGGTGCGGGAACGGACGCGCCTTGAGATGAGCGAGGTCTATCGTACGCTGCTCGGCCATTTCCGGCATGAGAGCGGCCATTACTACTGGGAACGTCTGATCCGCTCCACCGAACACCTCGATTCCTGGCGCGCGCTTTTCGGCGACGAGCGGTCTGATTATGCTCAGGCGCTCCGAAACTATTACAACAACGGGCCGCCAGCGGACTGGCAAGACCATTTCGTGAGCAACTACGCCAGCGCGCACCCCTGGGAAGACTGGGCGGAGAGCTGGGCGCACTACCTGCACATCGTCGATACCCTGGAGACCGCACGGAACTTCTCGCTGCGAGTCATCACCCCCAAGGGCGCCGCTGGCGCATCGATAGCGGCCCCGGACGGGGTCACGGCCTACCGGCCGCACTCGATCGAGACGATGATAGCGAGCTGGTTGCCGCTAACGTATGCTATCAACGGCATGAACCGGAGTATGGGGCAGCCGGATATGTACCCCTTCGCGCTCTCGCCGAGGGCGATCGAAAAACTTGGATTTGTCCACCACGTCGTCAGCGGCGCCGCACAGCCGTACAACGTAAGATAGCTCCTACTGCTACATGGGTATTGTGAGCCTTGGTTTGCATGCCTTAAAACTTGGCGGAGAGGCTGATCGCCCCGAAGCGATCGCCTCGATCCTGTTCCTCGAATTCCTGGGTGCGGTAGACGTGGGTATACGCGAGCTGTAGCCACCCGACCCGATCGTGACGACCGCGCCGACCTGAATGTCGGCGACCAAGGGCTCCTTGTCGACGCTCAGACTATCGCCGTCGGCGTTGCCGTCGAGAAAGATGTTATAGGCGATGGCGCGTCCATCCACGCCGGCGAATAGATACCAGCCAAACGTGTTCCGGGGCACAAAGAAACCCGAGCCGGGGAGGCTCGGGCGGATGCGCGGGGGGCCAAAGTCATTGCTCAGGTCCTTCCCGAACCGGAGCGTGATCCCGGTATTGAGATACGTGCCGACGTTACCGAGGCTTCCGCCCAGGTGCGGCGTGAGATCGATACCAAAGCCCGACTCCCGGAACTCGGCCAGGTTGCGCCACTTGCGTTCGTAGATCAGCGCCACGCCCGGCTAGTCATCGAGCTCGTTGTCCCAGCCGTTGGCGTCGTCCGCTCCTAGCAAATCATGGAAGGCGTTCTGGACCTCCTCACCCTGCGCCGACGATCCGACCACGCCCACGTCCAGCTCCCAGGTGCTCAGCGTATCCTCGGTCTCCCCCAGCACGGCGAGACCGCCATAGAGCCAGCCGGCATAAGGGCGCTGATCGCGTAGCGGCTCCCGCGCCGCCGTATCGTCCGGGGTATAGATGTTCTGGCCCAGCACATAACCCGCCCGCAAGGCGGAACCTTCGGGTATACCAGGCAGCACCGCCGCGAAGGCCCTCAAAAACCCAGGCACTGTGTCCCTGGGCGAAAGGTAAGAGAACTGCAGGCCGTTGGTGTAATGGCGGTCGGTGCCGGCAAACTTGTCGTTCTCGACCACTACGTTAAAGGTTCCCTCTGGCTCCTCCAGGCCCTCCTCTGCGGCGCCGGGGGCGCCCAAACCGACTACGAGTAGCGGCAAGCCGAGGTTCACCTTACAGGACGTGCTGATCCTGGTCTCAAACATGAGAATCCCCTTTAAGGTGCCGCTACGCCCTCCCAGCGTACGATAGGCACCGTCGAGATTGCACTCATCGGCGATCCCTCGATGATCTTGGTACTGATGGCGATGTACACGAGGGCGTTGCGTTTACGATCGTACAGGCGGTGGACCTGCGTCTCTTTGAACAAGATGGAGGTATTGGCACTGAAGACCTCTCGTTCCTCCGATATCTTCTCCGTCACCGCGATGGGACCGGTTTGACGGCAAGAAACCCCGAACCGGGAGGGGTCTTCGGCCAAACCAAGTGGTCCTTTGATGCCACCGGTTCTGGCCTGACTGATATGACAAGACACCCCCGGGATCTCAGGGTCATCGAAGGCTTCGACACAGACCTTATCGTTGGCGCCTAGGAATCGGAAGGTAGTCGAGATACACCCGATCTCTTCAGCGTGCGCCTGCCCTACGATGAGCATCGCCAAGCCTATGAAACATGCTATTTTCATACGTAACTCCGACATCAAAGAAATCAATAAAGCTCGCCGCCTGGCAACACCGGTGCCACCCGGGGCATACGCGCCCGCCGCCCGGCCAATCTCACTGGTATGGGCACTGGTTGGTAATGGCCCCGAGAGACCTTGGTGGTGCCGTCTCGACGTCTGCGACGCGTACCGCTCGCAGGGCCACTGCGCCCGTCGGCGAGCGCGACCTCTCCCAGCACCGGGCCGACATCGACGTGCACGAAATACACGAAACCGAGCCGCGGACGGTAGTCGACGCCACCGCCCTCGAAGTGCGGCATTCGCCCGCTTAGCGGTCATGCAATCCTACGGTACAGAAGACACGGAATTCCATTACCCTTATCGCAGGTATATCGATAGCACTCCAGTAGCGGGGCGATGTCAGAGTCGGCATCCGCCGGTTCCTCTCCCCACCGCTTCAGCTTCCGCATTGCCCGGCGCAGCAGTCGTTGCTTGCGTTTCAACCCATGTGTACGGACATCGCCTATCATAATCAATGCCCCTTCGAGCGCCCGCTCACCGCTCGCTCGCCTGGAAGCTTGTCCATGTCCTCGCTTATCGGCGCTCGCCGCCAACGGTTTTGCTCGTCCTTCTGATATTCCATCTCAACCGCGAGCAGAGCCGCCTTATGGGCTTTCTCGGCGATCGATTGCGCGTCATGATCCTCTCCCGACGCCATGGATGTCTCGTAGACGCGATTATACGCGGCTTGGTAGATCTCTTGCGCACGCCGAGGAAGCTCAGCCCGAAGGTCTGCAGGGAGATCGGGCAGTTCTTCGTAGCTCATTGCTGCTGCGCCCTGTTACTTGGGCATCAGGCCTAGGATACCTATGACGATCAAATAGATGGCTACCAGATAGTTTAAAAACCCGGGCACGATCAAGATCAGAATCCCGATCACAAGGGCGAGTATTGGCTCAATGGACCTATACATGAACAAGCTCCTCTCCAATGTGACAAACCGAATGGCAAGTTATGGCTCTCGGAAAATGTCGACCTGGTGGCCGACCTGCGGGGGATGCTCAGCGACCACGATCTCCACGCGGCGATTTTGCTGGCGGCCGGCCATGGTGTCGTTCGAAGCGACCGGATAGGCCTCACCATAACCGCGTGCAGCAATCCGCTCGCCACCGATCCCATTGCTGAGCAGAAAGCCCTGGACCGCCTGGGCACGACGTTGCGAGAGGTCTGAATTATAGGTATCCGAGCCCTTGCTGTCGGTATGTCCCTCGATGACTACGGCCTGATCCGGGTGTTCCTTGAGGAACATGACCAAGCGATACAGGTTCTGCTGGGCCCCGGGCTTGAGATTGGCCTTGTCATATTCGAATAGCACGTCGCCGAGGGTGATCACGTAACCGCGATCGGTCTTCTCAGCCTGGAGCGCGGCCAGCTCCTGCGCTAAAACCTCGGCGCGGGCGGTCGCGTCTTTCGCCTGGCGCGTCCGAGCCTCCAGAACCACCTGCTCGCGTTCCTTGAGGAGCTGCTCGGCCTTTGCTTCGGAGATCTTCCGCTCTGCCTCCGCGCGCGCGGTCTCGACTCGCTTGCGTGCGATGTAGGCATGGTGCTCGACGTCTGCTTCCGTGCCGCCGGCCTGCTCGGCCTGGTCGAGGGCCTGCTCCGCCTCGTGCAGCACCACCGAGGCGTTCTTAGCCACCTCCGGGTCTTGCCGGGCAGCGGCATACTCTTGTTGCGCCTGCTGCAACGCCAGGTTGGGACCGGCACAGGCGGCGCACAAGGAAATGAGACCCAGGGCCAGGGCTCGCCTCGATTGAATAGAAATATAGTTTGCCATGGACTTAGCCTCCGATAGATGCGCCGGGTCCGTTACCTAGCGGGATCCCGCTGCTCGGCCTCTTGGCGCAACGTTTCGATTGTGGACTGGATCTCTCGTGCCTGTTCCCGGGCAGTCTCGGATTGTGCTTTGACCTCAGCCAACCGCGCATCCTCGCGCGCCGCCTCGGCCAACCGATGGGCCTCCTCGTACTCCTCGTCGTTGATCGCCTGTCTGGCGGCATCGAGGTTTTCCTGCGCCTGACGCAGCTCGAGCGGTGCGTACTCCCCGGCCTTTGCCTCGATGGCCCGATTGACGGCAATCTCCGCGGGCGAAACGGTATCCATGGATGGCGCCCCCGCACAGCCCCCAACCGCGATCAGCATCCCGCAGAAGGACATCGGAACGGCTCGCCGAATCATTGCTATCGTCTTCATGAATGTACATCTCCGATTTCTTGCGTCGTGTCGCTGGTAACGCCTGCGGTGCCCGGTACGTCGCGGGTCGCCGGACTGGTCGCGGCCTGCTGCGAATAGACTCGCTTCACCAGGAAGATCGCAACGGACACCGCGAGCGCGACGACGAGCAGCAGGACCCAGATGTACGCCGCCAGGTACATCATGACCACATAGCTGAGCCCGAGAAAGATCCCTACCCCCAAGAATCGCCGATCCAGGTGTACCCCATAGAGAAAGGTCACGAGCGCAAACAAGAGCATGATTACCATACCGGTGGTGTCGCGCGGTATCTTGCCGGCGCTCAGCAGCGTGTAAAGCAACACCACGGCGAGCAGGAGCCCGCCCCAGTGGAGTAACTCGGTGAGGAATAATCTGGTCCATTTTACCTCGGTACCCCGGCGATGCGACCACTGAGCAAAGAAACAGAGGGTGCCGAACACGGGGATCATCGTAAACCAATACAGGTAGCTCAGGTCCCTATTGACAAAGGTAATGGCCACCCCCACAAACGCCAGCCCAAGCGTCCCTCCCAGCACCACCACGTCAGTCGTCAAACTGCCGAATAGGCTTAGGCCAGGCTTGGAGGTCTCTGTCTCGGTGACCGCGATAGGATCTCTATTGAACATGTGACCGCCTCACGTGAATACCCATAAAAGTCTATGGGCAACCCGGGTGCCAGGCACGCCTTGATGTTAAGGCGTTCATTGGTAAGGGCTAAAACACACGCCTCCCTCATCCCAAGGGGCGCGCGTCAGCAACGATTACCGGTGATTCGGTAAGATGTACAGACACCGGGTCGCGCGGTCCGTCGCGCGGTCCTAAGGAGGGTCGTGCGGGAGGACGGGGCCCCGTCAGAGTCCCCGCCCCGGCCGGGTCCGCTCTACTCAATACCGCGTCGGAGCGCCGCGCGCCGGGGTCCCACCTTGACGATGATCGGGATACAATGATGCCTCCCCGTTGATCTTCGAGGCCTTGCGCCCGGATGGGACGGATGGAAACTGATCCCGCCGCGCCCAGCGACTGTGATGCCCCCTGAGTACCAAAGCGCACGCAAGCGAGACAACCTTGCAATCTGCTGGCTGATGTTCCTCGGCTGGGTCCTGGCCGCGCCGCCAGTATTTTCGGCGCGACCACAAGGCGTGACCTTGGAGGGCGTGCAGGCCAAACTTACCGAGATCCAGGCGAAGAAGGGCCTTCCGGACGACTTAAAAACTCGACTGCTCAATCTCTACCAACTCACGCAACACCAGCTCGAAACGGCCCAGGAGCTCGAGACCCGAGCGGCCTCGTATCAACAGGCGATTGCGTCTGCCCCCGGCGAGACCCGCCGCCTGCGCGCCCTCTTGGCGCAGGTCCCTGCCGAACGGCCCCCAGAGGGCGATCTTGACACTGCACTTGCACCGATCCCCGAGCTGGAACGGCAGTTGGTCACTGAGGAGACCCGTCTTAGCTCCACAAAGAATCAGCTTGCCGATCTGGATCAGCAACTCGAAGGGCAACGAGATCGACCGGTGAAGGCCCGCGAGGAGCTCACGGCCGCGCAGCGAGATCTCCAAGGTGTCGAGGAGGATCTGAAACGCGCGCCGGGCCCGCGGGTCTCGGCGTCGATCGTAGAGGCCGAACGGATCGCCCGTCAGGCCCATCGGCAGGCACGCATGAGCGAGATCACGATGCTGGAGCAGGAGCTATTGAGCTACGATGTCCGCATCGCGTTGTTGCAGGCGCAGCGCGAGCTGCTTGCGCGCGAGTTGCCGCTGGTCGAGGGGCAACTCGGCGCGCTCCGTGACGCCATCGCCGCACGGCAGAAGGCCGAGGCCGCAGAGGCCCGGACCGAGGCGGAACGAGCGGAGCGCGAGGCCTTGGGTAAGCACCCGACCATCCGCCGCGTGATCGAGAAGGACGCCGCATTGAGCGAAGAGCTGGCAGCCACGCTGGACCGTTTTGGGCAGACCCAGGCCGCGAGCAAGGCGGTTGAGGCCCAGGCCAAACAGATCGAAAAGGATTTCAAGGGCGCACGGCAAAAGATCGAGATCGCGGGCCTCAGCCAGGCGCTCGGGCAGCTCCTGCGCGAGCAACGGCGCAAGCTTCCGGATACGCGCCGTTATCACCAGAACACCAAGGACCGACAAGCGGAGATCGCGCGGGTGGGCTTGGGCGTCCTGCAGTTGGAGGAGCGGCGTAGCGCCGCCATGGATGTGCCGACCAGGGTAGGACGGCTGATGGACGCAGAAGTAGATAGCTCGATCCCGCCCGGGGAACGCGACCGGATCAAGGCAGAGCTGCAGAAGCTCCTCCATGATCAACAGGGCATGTATGGCCGGTTGGCTGAGGCTTATATACCAGTTACCTGCGCGCGCTCGGTGAGCTGGACTTTGCGGAGCGGCGTTTGATCGACAGCGCTCAGGGCTATGCCGCGTTCCTGGACCAGCGCCTCCTGTGGATCCCCAGCGCTCGGCCCTTGGGCGTCAAAGCCGGGAAAGACCTCTGGAGCGCCACGCTGTGGCTGTTTTCCCCCACGCACTGGTTGCAGGTCTTGCAGAGCTTCACCGGACCCGGCGCCCGCGGGGCGTCGGATCTGATCGTTGCTAGTCTATCCCTGCTCGTCCTGGCGTTGCTGGGCACGCAGCGGCGGTGGCAGGCAAAGATCGCGGCCATCTCGGCGCAGGTGGCCAACCCCCACTCCGATCGCTTCCTGCTCACGCTACAGGCGTTGTCGCTGACCGCCCTGACGGCCGCGCCTCTGCCGCTGCTTCTAGCCGCGCTCGGGTGGCGTCTGCAGGGGATCTATGGAGCAGCCACCTCGGCCTTTCCGCGGGCGGTGGGTGACGGACTGACCCATATCGCGCTGCCGTTGTTCTTTTTCATCGCCTTCTATCGCCTGTGCCGGCCCGACGGGGTCGCGGAGGACCATTTTCGTTGGCGCGAGAGCGCCTTGACGGTATTGCGCAGACACCTGGCGTGGCTGATCCCTGTGGCCTTGCCAGCCCTGTTTGTCACCGCAGTGGTCGGATGGGAGGCGCCGGAGGTCCACCGGGACAGCCTCGGCCGCCTGGCATTCATCGTCAGCATGATGGCCTTCACGGTCTTCGCCCAGCGGATCCTGAGCCCGAAGGGAGGCGCGTTCGCAGAGCAGCTCCACCGCGATCCAAAGCGTTGGCTCGCACGTTTGCGCTATCTCTGGTATCCGCTGGGGGCCGGGATACCCTTCATCCTCGCCGGCTTGGCGGCCGTCGGGTATTACTACACGGCGCGCCAGCTCGAGGGACAGCTGGCCGCGACGGTGTGGCTGGTGATCGGGGGCGTCATCACCCATGACCTCGTGATCCGCTGGCTAACGCTGGAACAGCGTAAGCTGGCGATTGCCCAGGCGAAAGAAAAGCGGGAGGCGGCTCGGGTGGCGCAAGCAGCCCAGGCCGCAGCCCAGGCCTCGGGTGCGGAGGCCCCGATCGATTTGGAGATCCCGGTGGTGGACCTGCCGACCATCACCGAGCAGACCCGGCACCTCACCCGCATCGTGATCGCACTGTCCGTGGTCCTGGGTCTGTGGTTTATCTGGGTGCAGGTATTGCCGGCGCTCGCGATCCTCGACCACGTCACCCTCTGGCAGTACACCGTGGTGGTCGAGGGCCAAGAGCAACAGCGGCCCGTCACGCTGGCTAATCTTTTGCTGGCGCTCCTCGTCGGCGTGGTCACGGTGGCCGCGGCGCGCAATCTCCCAGGCGTCTTGGAGATCGCCGTCCTGCGACGCCTGTCGATCGATGCGGGGAGCCGTTACGCGATCACCCAGGTGCTGCGCTACGTCATCGTCACGGCCGGGATCTCCGGTGTCTTCAACGCCTTCGGAGGGAGTTGGTCGCAGGTTCAATGGGTGGTCGCGGGGCTGGGCGTGGGCTTGGGCTTTGGCCTGCAGGAGATCTTCGCGAATTTCATCTCCGGCCTGATCATCTTGTTGGAGCGACCGATCCGAGTGGGTGATACCGTGACCATCCGCGATACCAGCGGCACCGTCTCGCGCATCCGCATGCGCACGACCACCCTCATCGACGGGGACCGGCGGGCATTGATTGTGCCGAACAAGACGTTTATTACCGAGCAGTTGGTCAACTGGAGCCTCGACCCCATGACCCTCATCGTACGCACGATCGGCGTCGCGGCGGGCGCGGACCTCGCACTTGCCCAGAAGCTGATCCTGAACACCGCCAAATCGCTGCCGCAAGTCCTGAAGGATCCGGAGCCTACGGTCTATTTCATGGGGGTCGGCGAGAGCATGCTGAGCTTCGAGCTGCGGGTGTTTGTGAAGGACCTCGAGCACCGCATGCCCTTGATGCATGCACTGGACATTGCCCTCCATGAGGCGTTTCGCGAGCACGATCTCCGGATCCGAATTCCTGCGGCGGCGGCTTGATATGGGAGCCTCTAAAAATTGTGATGAAAGCCTATACTGCCGCGGCATGTTACAAGGGATTTCACTATCCAGGCCGATTTTGGAGCAGCATCAGGGATCTAGATCGGCCTTTTTGAGGGGATCATCCC
>JALZID010000179.1 GCA_030860485.1 Pseudomonadota bacterium
GTCGCGCAACACGCCGGCCTGGCTCTCGGCCCGCTGGCTGGCTTCAAGATACTCGTGCCACAGCGGCGCGCCCTTCTTCCGCAGATCGTCGATCATGCGCTTGCGGTCGGCGGCGCGGGCCTGCCGGGCGATGTTTAGTCCTCGCTCCGCGAACCACTCCACCTCTTGCAGCTTGATGCGGTCCCACGGTGGGTTTCCAATCACCGCATCGAACCCGCCGCCGCCAGCGCGCCAGACAGTGGGAAAGGCAGTCCACCAATGGAAGAAGCGCTCGCGTTTGACCAGCGCCACGGCGCGGGCGAGCAAGTCATTGGCGGCGCGCACATCGGGACCCTCGCCCTCGATGCGCCCTTCAACCACGACGTCGGAGAGGTTGTAGCGGCCAGAGAAAATTTCGGCGACGGCGAGTTCCGCTGCGGAAAGCGGGGATTTGTCCCCGATCTTTTTGGCTCGTCTGAGAAATCTGTGGGTGGTTTAGCGGGTCAGTGAGGTTGTTTGGTATGCCTGCAGGAATCGGTAGAAGCGCCGACAGGTAGAGTCGAAGGAGCGTTGTTGTTCCTCGGAGGTACAGTAGTAGATGAGCGGTCCACCTTCATCGTCAATCACGCTCCCCAACCACGTGTTGAGGGGGCGTTTACGCAACGGTGGGTCCTCGTGCAGGTTGCGGATGATCTCCCCACCGAGGATCCAAAGATTATCCCGATGCGTACGCAAGGTCCTGCGCGAGAGCTCTAGGGTAAGTAGGTGCAGCAGGAACGGCTTGAAGCATTCCACGAGGCGCTGTCCGGGCGCAATGTCGCGCGGCTCGACGGACCAGCTCCGTGGCCAGCTCTCCAGATCCGGGCAGTACTGCGCCAAGCGCTCGGTGTCGGATGCGACAATAGCGCTCTTGTCCATGACTTTTGCCGAGCGACCCATGCTGCTGACTCGCCTGCTCAATGCCTGCTACCACTTCCCCGGCTTTGTCTACGAGCACGCCTGCTTGCTTCCAGAGGTCAATACCATCGAGGTTGAGGTGCGTCCCCGACACGGCTCGAAGCCGCGCTGCTCGGGTTGCCAGCAACTCGCCCCCCGCTATGACCGGCTGTCCGAGCGGCGCTTCGAGTTCATCCCATTATGGGGGTACGCCGTGGTGTTAGTGTACTGCATGCGCCGGGTGCAGTGCAGGGTCTGCGGGGTGAAGGTGGAGCAGGTACCCTGGGCGATGGGCAAGCACACCCTGACCGAGGCATACATGCTGTTTTTGGCGCACTGGGCGCGGAAGCTCTCGTGGACCGAGACGGCGGAGGCGTTTCACGCAAGCTGGGACCAGGTGTGCCACGCGGTGGAGTACGTGGTGCAGTGGGGGCTAGCGCGGCGTGTTCTGGCACCGCTGCGGGCCATCGGCGTGGATGAAATCCAGTATGGGCGGGGGCACCAATACTTGACCTTGGTCTATCAGATCGAGGTGCAGTGCACGCGCTTGCTGTGGGTGGGCCAGGAACGCACGGTGGAGAGCTTCCAGCGTTTCTTCACGATGATCGGTCACGAACTCGCCGCGGCGATTGAGTTCGTCTGCTCGGACATGTGGCAGCCCTATCTGCGGCTCATCGAGCAGCACTGCACGCGGGCGCTGAACATCCTGGACCGTTTCCACGTCGTGGCGAAGATGAACAAGGCGATCGACGAGGTGCGCGCAGGCGAAGCGCGGCAACTGGTGCGAGACGGCTACGAGCCGGTGCTGAAGAAATCGCGCTGGTGCCTGCTCAAGCGCAAGGAGAATCTAAGCGATCACCAACGCATCCGGTTGCGCGACATCCTGCGCTACAACTTGAAGAGCGTGCGAGCCTATCTGCTCAAGGAAGACTTCCAGCAGTTCTGGGACTACACCTCGCCTACCTGGGCGGGGAAGTTCCTCGATGAGTGGTGCCGGCAAGTCATGCGCTCGCGGATCGAACCGATGAAGAAGTTCGTCCGCACCCTGCGCAACCACCGCGAGTTGCTGCTCAACTATTTTCGGGCGCGCAAGGCGTTCTCCAGTGGCGTCATCGAGGGGCTGAACAACAAGGCCAAAGTCACCATGAGAAAATCGTACGGCTTTCGCACCTTCCGGATCGTGGAACTCGCGCTATATCACACACTTGGCAAACTGCCCGAACCACAACTCACCCACAGATTCTTCTGAGGAACCAGAATTTCAACGGGTCATTCGGTACCGTTGAGTGGGCGAGCCCGCCCGTAATCAACAGTTGCGAGAAGTCGGAGTCCGCCCCCCGCGACGAACTCGATCCATTCCAAGCTGCCGACGGCCCCCCGAACGTGCCAGTTTCGGTTGGCGAGGGTGTCGCAGTAAAGTCGCAGGTACATCGGCGCTGCCGGAG
>JALZID010000180.1 GCA_030860485.1 Pseudomonadota bacterium
TACCACTGTTTCGACCGCATTGTCATCCATGGGTACCTGTCCGGGCTGTCGCGGCCCGAGCAGGTCGTGTACTTCTTCCGCGAGGTGGTCGGGGTGGCGGCGGTCACCAAGGAGGTGCTCTCGGGGCGCACCGGTGACTATCAGGGCTGGGTCGAGGCCTTCGCCCGCAATCACGAGGTGCCGATCGAGTGGGGCGAGAAGGGGGTGCGCAAGGAAGAGCATGTCCGGCGCTGGCAACGCTCAATGGAGCGGCGGGAGCGCTTTGGTGTGTACTTCATCCTGTACCTCCAAAAAGCATTACATCCATGTAATCCCGGTTCATCTTCAAGAGCATGGAGCAAGGGCCGAGCTTCCGGTGTGCGGTCCCGAAGTATCCGACGAAGGACCCGAATCACCGCATCCTCGCACCGCAGCGCAGCCGCTTTACCCACTACTATAGGAAGTCACCGTGCACATTCAAGCACTGCGCCTGGAAGGCAGCGAAGCGGTCGGTGATCTCCAGGAACTTCTCGCGCACGGCGGCCAGATGGGCAAGGCCTTTCCTGAGCCCGAAGTCCGTGAGATTGTTCGAGCAGATCTCATTGCGCAGGAAAGTCGAGAACTTCTCGTACTGCTTGACGAACCCGTGCTTCCGAACGCCGTGAAAAGCCAGGTATGGATCGCCGTCGCCACCTATGTGCTGGTGGCCGACAAAGAGCTGGCCAAGAAGCCACGAGCAACGGCGACATGATGAGACTGCCGAAGCACGTGTTTTCCGGCCAGCGCATCGGAGCCATGGTCCTGCGCTATCTGTACCTCTTGCGCGGCTCCTGGCCGCGGATCGTCGAGCAGGCCTACTGGCCGACGGTGCAGATGGTGATCTGGGGGCTGGTCACGCGTTTCTTCGTGACCAACAGCTCGTGGGTGGCAGAGGCCGCCGGTGTACTCATCGCCGCCGTGCTCCTGTGGGATGTCCTGTTCCGCGCCCAGCTCGGTGTGTCGGTCATCTTCATGGAGGAGCTGTTCGCCCGCCACCTGGGCCATCTGTTCGCGAGCCCCTTAAGGCCTTACGAGCTGGCGCTGTCTCTGGTCCTCATCAGCGTCGTACGTACATGCATCGGCGTCGGGACCGCGGCGCTTCTGGCCATCCCCCTGTACCACTACTCTATCTTCGAGATGGGCCTCCCGCTCCTAAGCTTCTTCACCAACCTCCTGGTCTTCGGCTGGGCCATCGGATTCGGGATCTGCGCGCTGCTCTTGCGTTACGGCCTCGGGGTGGAATCGCTCGCTTGGGCCTCGATCTTCGCCCTCGCCCCCGTGAGCGGGATCTACTACCCGATCGCGACCCTGCCCGAGTGGCTGCAACCCGTCGCCTGGATCCTACCGACCAGCCATGTCTTCGAGGGCATGCGTGCCATCCTCTTCGATCGGCACTTCGACACGGGTATGTTCCTCTGGGCGGTGGCACTGAACGTGGTCTATCTCATCGCCGGGGCGGCCGTTTTCCTGCGAGCCTTCGAGCACGCGCGCGAACGCGGCTTGCTATTGCAGGCCGGCGAATAGCGCGCAGGTCGGTAACGGACGCGCCCGTCCGGGACCGCCGCCGGCAGCTAGCGGGGGACTCTGAAGCGCCAGACTGTGGAGGCTCCCGCCGGTGTGTCCGGCTCGAGAGCGAGCGCGACCTCGATACCGCTGGTCCGGAGCCCGTAAACATGGGCGCACCAGAGAAACCCGGCTCGTTCGCACGTCGACTTGGCAACAATAGCAGGGACCATGGATCTTGCCAGACGCAAACAGCTCTATAACGCATGCGACCCCTCCGAGCCGCTTGTGCCGGGTGCCCCTCGTTATGCGGGCATCGACAAAGTGGTCGAAGGCGAGGGGCCGCGCGGCCCAAGCGTCGTCGAAGCGCTCGCTCGCAAGATCGAGTATTCCGACTGCGCCGTCACGCAGTTTGTTACGGCGGCCGTGGCGCGGGTCGCGGTAGGGATGCCGGTTACCCGGCACCCCACCGGGTCGCCGGAGGCGGTCACCCGCCCCCGGCTCCCACAGAACGTAGCGTGCGGATTTCCCGCACTACGCTCTTCAGGTGTTGGTTTACAGCACCGCGTAGCTCTTAAGGCGTGCATAGGGC
>JALZID010000181.1 GCA_030860485.1 Pseudomonadota bacterium
GGGATCGATCCGATCATCATCATTTCACCGTCCCTACAGCATCAATGACCGTTCGACCAACGATGGTCCCGCTCAGCACCTGCGCCGCCGCTGTACCGTTCAACCTTAGTCCGACAGGCTGCTAGACGCGCAGCCCGCCCCGCTTTAGGGGGCATCAGGCACCCGATCGGCCATGCCGGGAGGCATCAACTTGCCGGAAAGACTTCGCAACATCGCCATCGTCGCCCACGTCGACCACGGCAAGACCACGCTCGTCGACCGCCTGCTGCAGCAGTCCGGGACCCTGGGCGAGCGCGCGGGGCGCATCGAGCGCATCATGGACTCGAACGAGCTGGAGCGCGAGCGCGGGATCACCATCCTCGCCAAGAATACGGCGCTCTGCTGGCGGGGCTATCGGATCAACATCGTCGATACCCCGGGACATGCCGATTTCGGCGGCGAGGTAGAGCGGATCCTGTCGATGGTGGATGCCGTGCTCTTGCTCGTCGATGCCGTGGACGGCCCCATGCCGCAGACGCGCTTCGTGACCGAGAAGGCCTTCGCACGCGGTCTCAAGGCCATCGTGGTCGTGAACAAGATCGATCGGCCCGGCGCGCGCGCGCCATGGGTCGTGGGCCAGACCTTCGACCTCTTCGATCGCCTGGGGGCCAGCGAGGAGCAACTCGACTTCCGGGTGGTGTTCGCCTCCGCCCTGCGGGGCTATGCGAGCCGCAGCGCGGATAACAGTGACGAGCGCCGCAACATGGAGGTGCTCTTCGAGACCATCGCCGCCGATGTCCCCGCGCCCAGTGTCGACCGGAACGGCCCCTTCCAGATGCAGATCAGCTCGCTCGCTTATTCGAGCTATGTGGGCGCCATCGGCATCGGCCGGATCCAACGCGGCACGGTCAGGGGCAACGCCCCCGTCGTCATCGTGGATCGCGACGGCGAGCGGCGCAGCGGCCGCGTGCTCCAAGTGCTCGGCTTCTCGGGGCTGGAGCGTGTGGAGGTGCCGGAAGCCACGGCCGGGGACATCGTCGCGGTGACGGGCATCGAGGCGCTGCGCATCTCCGACACGCTGTGCGATCCCGCAAAGGTGGAAGCACGGCCGGCGCTCGCCGTCGACGAGCCCACAGTACGCATGCGCTTCGAGGTCTCGGACTCGCCCTTCGCGGGACGCGAGGGCCGTTTCGTGACCAGCCGCCAGATCCGCGAGCGGCTCATGCGGGAGCTCATCCACAACATCGCCCTGTCGGTCGAGGAGACCGCCGATGCCAACCGCTTCCTGGTCTCGGGACGCGGCGAGCTGCACCTCGCCATCCTCATCGAGAACATGCGCCGCGAGGGCTACGAATTCTCCGTGGGGCGCCCCGAGGTCATCGTGAAGGAGATCGAGGGGCAGAGCATGGAGCCCTACGAGCAATTGGTGGTCGATGTGCCGCTCGTCTCCCAAGGGGCGGTGATGCGGCGGCTCGGCGAGCGCAAGGGCGATCTGCTGGACATGCGTCCAGATGGGGTCGATCGGGTGCGCCTGGACTACCGGATCCCCGCGCGCGGCCTCATCGGGTTTCGCACCGAGTTCCTCACCCTGACCTCGGGCGAGGGGCTCTTGTACCACACCTTCGACTCGTACGGGCCCTTGAAACCCGGCCCGATCGGCAACCGTACCAATGGTGTGCTCATCGGAAACGGCCCCGGCATGAGCCTCGCCTATGCGCTCTTCAACCTCCAGGAGCGCGGCCGGCTCTTCATCGGTCCGGGGGAGGGGGTATACGAGGGCATGATCGTCGGCGTCCATTCCCGTGGCAACGACCTCGTGGTCAATCCGATGAAGGCCAAGCAACTCACCAACATCCGCGCCGCGGGCTCGGACGAGAACATCCTCCTGACCCCGCCGGCGCGCTTCGATCTGGAGCAGGCGATCGAGTTCATCGACGACGACGAGCTGGTGGAGGTGACCCCGAAATCAATCCGCCTGCGCAAGAAACTCTTGAAGGAGCACGAGCGCAAGCGCGCCGGGCGGGTGGCGAGTGGTCCCTGAGACGCCGCGGTGTTCCGTGCGCATTCCGGTTTCCCTAAACCGTCGTAGCCCGCTCTACATCCGCGGTGAGGAAATTCAGCTATGAAGATAATCAATGTTTCGCCTCATGCCCGCAGCATCAAGCAATTGCTCGAGCAAGCGAGCGCGGACAACATCATTTTACGTGCCCCGGATGGGCGCGAGTTCGTCCTGGCCGAGGTCGATGACTTCAACCGTGAGATCGAGTTGGCGCGACAGAGCGACCGGCTTATGAAGTTGTTGGACGAACGAGGCAAGCAAGAGCAGACGATTAGCCTGTCGGATGCCAGAGCCAGGCTTGGCATCAAATAACCGTCAAAGTCTGGACGGATATGACAGCGACCCACGCTTCGATCTGGAGCAGGCGATCGAGATCATCGAAGACGACGAGCTGGTGGAGGTGACCCCGAAATCAATCCGCCTGCGCAAGAAGCTCTTGAAGGAAGGCGAGCGCAAACGCGCCGGGCGGGTGGCGAGCGGCGCCTGAGAGGCCCCCGCCGGCCGGAGGCCAGTTGTTGGCCGCGCGTCAACTATCCGGATCTGAGCCGAGCGAAACATCCTGAAGAACGGCGTCGGCCTCTTCCATGGGGATGCGCTGGCCTTCGTCGAGCCAGGCCCCGAGGTCGATGAGCCGACAGCGTTCGCTGCAGAAGGGTCTCCACGGGTTCTCGCCGCGACCGCTCGCCGGCCCTGCGCAGTGCCCCGAGATCGGTGCCCCTGCGGACCCCGTTCGGTCCTGAATCGTTTCCCCTTTACGCTGTTCTACAGCGTGACCTCCGATGTCCTGCGCATCGAAGTCGTCGCACACCAAAGCCGCCGCCCCGGCTACTGGCGGTCGAGGGTCGCCCGCTTACCCAATAAGGATTGAGACGACCTGACAAATCGTTTCAATCCGTTGTGCAAGAAGCCCTGACGGGGGCGAGACTCGATATATATGGGGAATGCTTCCGGCAGTGGAGACCGGGTAACGCAACAGTGGTGGGAAGGATGGGGGAAACGAGCCGTCGGCGAACTTGGTCAGTCTACAACAGGCGATCTGTAGGTTCAAAGTGGGGTTGGCGCGTGGCGGGCATGCCAGAGGCGAAGTGCGGCTCCACGAGGCAACAACGGCCACCTGCGGTTGCACAAGCCGGGAGGTGCCCACAGGCGGCCGCGGCCAGTGCCGTGGCCCAGACCCTGGGACTGCCTGGATTTTGGGGCTACGGTGGCGAAGCGACCCTGCCGCGCAGCGGCTTACTTGAACAATGGGTTGTAGCCGACCGCCTTAGACCGTGCAAGATCGGGGCGATTCGCAATTCAGACTCGTTGTGGCCCTCAACCGCCTGATCGGGACCGTAAGTCGATGTAGGGTGGGTTAGTTAGGCACGCCGTTTGCGCCGTAACGCACCGACCGCACGCAAGAGGAACTTCCGGTGCCTATCTCCTACGCGGCCTTCCGGAAGGCGGGTTACGCGATACAGCCGCTAACCCGCCCGGGCTCTTGAGCAACTGGGCAAAGCTCAGGCGCACCGGCGCCGAGGGATGGGGCGGCTCGGCCCCGCGTAGCTTTACGTCGAGCGCGATCGTGACGCTCGGAAGGTGCCCGTCAGGCCTCCCGCAGCCCATCCGAGGGCTCGATACGGGCGGCGCAGACGCCGCCGAGCACGGCGCCGAGGAGGCTCGCGATCAAGGTCAAGAACAAGGCCGCGAGGAAGTGCCGAGGCATGAGAAAACAGATGGACTGCCCGGCCGCGAGATCGGCCGCCAACATGCGGTTGATGATCTGTTCGAGGACGAGGTCCACGAACACCGCGCCGAGCCATCCGAGGACCGCGGTAAAGAGCGCGTGGAAGCTCGCGTAGACCATGATCCCCCCGCCGCGAAACCCGAGCAGGCGCAGGACCGAGAGCTCGCGGCGTTTTCGATCGGTGTTGGCCCACTGGCTCGCGCCGAGCGACAGGGAATAACCCGTCATCCCGGCGATGACCCAGAACAAGAGCGTCAGATTGCCCGACCGCGACTATCGTCCATACCTGACCGGCCCGCAAGCAGCGACGGCGTGCGCGAATACGGCGTCCAAGTCGCTGGCACGTGAGAGCAGGAAGTCGAGCGTGTCTTGAGTAGCGAGTTGGCGATGCAGCCGGCTTGATGAGTATGATCCTACCGGCTGCAGCAAGAGGGCACAGGCCAAGCGGCCTGGTTTTGCGTCGTGTGGACCGAAGTCTATTTACGAACCTCGCTTCGTCGTCCGGACTCAACCCGAAGGCCATATGTCCTGCATGTCCTGTATGGCCTGTATGGCCTGTAGGCGTTTAGTTTGCCGCTTTGTCTTCTGGGCTCAAACCAAAGGGTATATGTCCCATAGGCATGGGGTGTGCCATTGCCTTCTGCGGCAAGGCCGAGAAGAGCTCTCTCATCTCTAGGGGCTCCGGCGCAGGCTCACTGTCATAGAAATAGCCAAGCGCGTGATGGTTGAGCATATTCGCAGGAGTCACATTCCCGCTCCAGGGTTGCATGGGATCGTTCAAATTGTGTCCCGGTGGCCCAACCTCACTACCCTCTCCGGTTGGGTGATAGCCTTCATTGGGAAAATTGGCCTGCCACTGCGCCCACAAACGGTCAATGTTGCAGTGATGGAGAAAGAACACAGGATCGTTGGGAGAACTGTTCCAGAACATGGAGCCTGCGTCACGGAAGTTGGGTGGAGTGCCGCCGCCAACCCACAGGTGTACTCGGTTGTGAATGGAGCCTAACCCGTACCAACCTTCGAGACGATTGCTGAAACTTGGCTGGGCGGGAGTGCCCGGCGGGTCCGACATCAGATGGGGGAAGGCCCGCCACGGAGCCACATAGAAGGGAAGCTCTTTAAGACAATCCGCCACTTGATCAGCCATCGGCAACTGGGAAACCTGGGGAAAACTGGCGAAATGGCGTCGCAGGTTTGCATCCTGGAATTCTCCCTGACCTTCGTCAAAGAGATTTAACACGTAATTTCCAGCGGCACCGGCGAACAGGCCGGTGGTAACCCGCCAGTTCTGGTTCGGATCGCCATCGCCCCCCATAAAATCATCACTCCAGGGACTTCCGGGCACTGTGGGATCGGGCGATTGATCAACAGTCCAGTCCCAATAGGGTAACGTCACACTGGGATCGATCATCTGCAAATCGAGTTCGAGCTGCCGGAGGAAGTAGCGATGCCACGGTAAAAACGCTGGTCCACTATGCGCCCAACCAGGCTGGGTATCGGTCATAGTGTCCATGGACCGGAGGTGTATCGACACATAGTCATCGTAACGACTGGGAATTGACGGACCGATTCGACTCGGCCTCTGCTTCAAAGCCAATATTGCCTGCACAAACGCCTGTCTTTGCGGTTGGCTCAGAGTGGCTTGATTCCTTCTGATATCCATCGTGCGGCCTCCTTTTGATTTTGATTACTCGTTTAAGTACGTTCTTACCGTGCTCGTCGAGACCATCGTCAAGCCAATGATCAGTCCGAATAGTTACCTTTAAGCTTTGTAAGGCTCTCCGGTTTCATGGGCGTAGTAAATGCCTTCACGGCTGCTTCCGCCGTTACGGTGCATGTCACAGAGCCGTCGGGATTTGATGACATACCCCCGCCAGCGTGTCCGCACCACGCGTCACAGACATTTGCAGTCCCCTTCTCACATGTCAGGCTCGTAGCCGCGACGGCGGGGCTGAAGCATATCGACACGGCAATGAGAGGGAAAAAATAAGCAACACTTCTATTTGTCATAGTCGCCCCCCCCATGGTGTTTAGCAAATTTTTAGGTCCAATCGACCATTCAGGATTCCCATGTGGAATCGGCCGATATTCCCAGATGAACCTCGGACCCGAGCGTCAGAGTATTCTTCTGGACTCCCCGAGTCAATTGGAGTGTGATCGGGCTTCGAGGAGGCCCCTGGCCCGCGCCGGGACGCGATCGGACACGCCGTCCCGCCCCGCTGCCCGCCCGGCGCCGCGCTCGGCTCCGCTCGCCGCTTGCCACCCGAGGACCGCCCTCCCTGCCTTTGCTCAACGCCTTCCCCTCCGCCACCGCCGACGCTCCGCCACTTCGGGCAGATGCTCGCAGACAGCACTCGCAACTGCCCTCGCAGCGCCGTATAAGAATTTCAAAGGCCCTTTTTCGGCGAGAGGAAGAGTACGAGATGGACCTGTGGGTTGTCAAGTACGCGAGCCGTCGGTCCAGGATCGGGGATTTTTCAGGCATCGGTCCAAGGCGCCCGATCCGGGGCGTTTTGGTCTCTCACGCGAGTGCAGGGCAAAGGGGGCTGTCGGCTGGGAGTTGAACCGGATGGGAGGGGGGTTCGCGGCCGGGATCAGATGCTATGTAGGGCCAGTCAGGCTACCCTTTCGGCGCATTGACTAAACTAACCCATCGAGAGGAGAGCGAAGATGAATCGAGTGACCCTACAGAGCAACGATAACGCAGCAGAGGGCGTGTTGTACATGGCGATGGAGCTGGGCGACAAGCGCTGGAAGCTGGTGTTTAGCGAGGGGGGTGCGAAGCGCCGCCATGAGACAGTTGAGGCGGGGCGCCGCACGCAGTTAGTCGAGGCGATCAGTAAAGCCAAGGCGAAATTCCATTTGTCGCCCGAGGACAGGGTGGTGAGCTGTTACGAAGCCGGCCGCGACGGCTTCTGGCTGCACCGCTACCTGGTAAGTCTTGGGATTGAGAATCAAGTGGTGGACTCCTCGAGCATCGAGACCAACCGCCGGGAGCGGCGGGCCAAGACCGACCGGCTCGACGGGGTCAAGCTGCTGACGATGCTGATGCGTTACTGGGCCGGTGAGCGGGGCCTTTGGAGCGTGGTGCGGGTCCCGAAGGTGGAGGAGGAAGACGCGCGGCGCTTACACCGGGAGCTCGGGTCTCTGAAGAAGGAGCGCACCCGGCATCGCAATCGGATCCGCGATTGGTTAGTGGCGCAGGGCCTGCGCCTAGAGCCTAATCGCGACTTTCTCCAGCGTCTCGAGACGCTCACCCTGTGGGACGGCACGTCCTTGCCCGCCGAGCTCAAAGGAGAGCTCGAGCGGGAGTACCGGCGTCTGAGCATGGTAGAGGAGCAGCTACGCGCCCTGGAGCAGACGCGGACGGAGCGGATCGCGCACGCCGATAGCCATCCGTTGCGGCAGGTGGTGCGGTTGATGGGGCTGCGCGCGATCGGGCCGAACTGTGCATGGCTTTTGGTGATGGAATTCTTTGCCTGGCGGGGGTTTCGGAACCGCCGTGAGCTTGGGGCCTGCGCGGGTCTGACGGGGACGCCCTATAACAGTGGTGGTAGTAAAAGAGACCAGGGCATTAGCAAAGCTGGCAATGCCCGGGTACGCACGATGATGGTTGAGATCGCGTGGTTGTGGCTGCGCCATCAGCCGAATTCCAAGCTCAGCCGCTGGTTCCGTGAGCGCTTTGCCGGCGGCGGCGCGCGGATGCACCGCGTGGGTATCGTGGCCTTAGCCCGTCGGTTGCTGGTCGCGCTATGGCGCTACCTCGAAGAGGGCCTGTTGCCTGAGGGCGCGGAGCTCAAGGTCGCCGGTTAAACCAGCGAGAGGATTAGCGCCGGCACGAGCCCTCGAATGTTTTTGCAAGTAAGAGGTTGGCAGAAGCGCCCGAAAATGGCCTGGGTTGATGAAGGTCAGTGGACCGTTGC
Source organism: Pseudomonadota bacterium (assembly GCA_030860485.1). NCBI lineage: Bacteria > Pseudomonadati > Pseudomonadota > Pseudomonadota bacterium. The sequence continues at coordinate 7,688 of JALZID010000181.1, forward strand.
TATCAGATGGGGCGCTTTTTTAAGTCGGTTTACTTAACGCGCTTCGCGTATGCAGCATGAGGTGATCGGTCCATACCGACACGGATAGAAGG